>CAZGDJ010000321.1:2932-3668 GCA_964524635.1 uncultured Rikenella sp.
GGAGCGGCTTGGGGGGTCTTCCTTTTTCTTTTTATCTTGACCGGTATTCATTTGATCGGAAATGTTGAGGAAGCTCTGATACAGACTCCAAGCTCTACAATGGAAGAAGAAACAGAAGCCCAAACTCCTTCCGAAGGTAAATTTGTAACGGCCAAGGATCATATTGAAGCATCATTTTTTGGCTCCATTGTTAAAAAAATAGATCCGGTTGATGAAAAAATAAAGGAGATCTTTCAGAACCTTACCACAGTGGTAAACGATCCTCGTCTTTACGAAAATTTCAAAAATCATCCGGATATAGAACGTTTTACTGCGGATCCCAGGATACTGGCCTTATCCACGGATGAGCAGATCCTACATCAGCTTAATGAACAACTGTACTTTGAACTTCTCGATAACCCGAAGATAGCTTCTTTACTTAATGATGAAGCCTTCATCAGTGAGTTGAAAAACATTGATTTAGGGGAAATCCTTGAGGAGGTTATGGAGAAAAACTCCGGCACTTTAGAATAGTAGCGGCTTTGCTCCGCTCGGGCAAGGCGCTTGAATCAAATAACTTAACAGGTCAAGGCACAGGATATTGTATCTCCTATATGCTTGAAGACACTTCTTGCGGTTGTGGATTTCGATTCAGAAGTTAAACTGTACAAATAAACAATAGTTAAGTGCCTGATATAATAGTATTAAAATGGTCGGGGCGGCAGGATTTGAACCTGCGACATCCTGCTCCCAAAGC
>CAZGDJ010000322.1:0-3667 GCA_964524635.1 uncultured Rikenella sp.
TACTCAATACATGCCTTCAATGGTAACAAACGGTGCATGTAATTACTGTCATGACTCGTCAAAAAGAATCTGGACAGAGTAGCGGAAAATAAAAACTTATTCTTTGCAACTCCTTAAATGATCATTATGAAATACTTTATTTTGCTGACAATTACTCTCTTAAGCGCATTCAGCAATCCCAAAACAGCCGGCCAAAACAATAATGAATTCAATAAAATAATTCATGAATCATTATTGAAACTTAAAAAGACCCAAAAAGTTCCAGGATTTGCTTTTGCACTCTTTGATAACCGGGACATTATTTTCACCGACTGTGTCGGCAGCTCAACTCTGGGGTTTAACATTAATGAAGAAACTCTATTCAACATTCAATCAATTTCAAAGAATATTACGGCACTGGCAGTAATTAAAGCTGTTCAGGATGGATTACTGGACCTGGACACTCCCATAAGCGAGTATCTTCCCTCCTTTTCAGTTAATAGCTGTTTTGAAGTCAGTCCTGAAGAAAAAATAACTCTTAGAATGCTATTATCTCATACTGCCGGCTTCACTCATGAGGCACCTGTCGGTAACAATTATAATTATACGCCTTGCAGCAATGAAGATCACCTGAAAAGCATTGAGGAAACATGGCTGAAGTTTCCGGCTGGTACATATTACTCATACTCAAATCTGGGCTTCGATATCGCAACTTCAATAATATCTCATAAATCAGGTATTGACTTTAATGAATACCTCAGATCAGAAATATTCCTTCCGCTTGGAATGAGCTCTACAACAACAAATGATAATGAGGTATTACAAAATAACAACAGGACTGATGGCACAATCTCAGCTGTTAAAAACAAACATTACCGGAACCCTTTACCCGGATCAGGTGCAGTGTACACAAGCCTGTCTGATTTCATAAAATATACTCAATTGCTGATGAGTTATGGTGTGATCAATAATGACACTTTAATAGACAGGCAAGGCTTAAATGAGATGTTTAAAATTAATGTCCGCAATTATGGGCTAGGTTCTTATATTGATGTTCAGGATGACATTATTTATGTAAATCATAATGGAGGAGGTTTTGGTTTTGGTGCAACCGTATTATGGTTCCCGGAATTTAATCTTGGTTCTGTTCTATTATGCAATAAGCCTTGTAACACCTTTGATATCTGTTATTCTTTAATGAATGGATACATAAAAGACATGAAGGTTTTACAGGATACCGCTATCACCGCTTCTTTTGAGACACTTAACGGTCAATATTATAATAAAGAGGGAGACGGAACAAAACGTTTTGTATCAGCCTGTAAATGTGACACACTTTTTAAACCGGAATGGGAAAAATATTTAGGCAGGTATTCCCTGATCCTGAAAGGCATGGATTTAAAATGGTATGCAAGGCTGGCACATTCTCTGGGCTTTGGATATCAAAACTTCCGGATAATAAAAGAAGGAGAGCAATTAAAAACCAAGGGTTTCATAGGTGAGTCTGTTTTAAAAGAATATCAACCCGGACTATTTTTTACTGATGATTTTGAGGCACTTAACCTTCAATCAGAAAAAAAGACATTCAGGAATATTCTTATTTTGAAAAAAAAGTAACCGACTCACCCAGCCAAATACTGGTTACTGAACTATTTCACCTTTCAGGAATGCTCTATTATTAGGCATCTGAAACCGATCTCTCATATTGCCCATAAATACATCACATTGCCTGGCAGGGCATCAAATGCAATTAGCTCTCCCAAAGGCCATTAAAAGATTATGAGAAATCCGGTGGAATAATTCTTCCGGATGAATTTCCGATTAAACTCTTATCATTACTCCCACTTTATGGTGTGGCATTATTCTCTTTCTTAATATATTTATAATCCAAAACCTAATTAATAATCAGCTTATGAAAAAAGCAGCTATCATTTATAACAGCAAGACTATGACAACCAAACAATATGCAGATGAGATTGGTGCATATTTACAACGGAAGGAAATAGAGGTTAATATCTTGTCAATCCGGGATTATAAAGATGAAAGTCTTGCAGGTGTTGATTATCTGTTTTTAGGAGCCTGGACCAATGGTTTAATGATTTTCTTGCAGCATCCTGAAAAGATATGGAAAGAGTTTGCCATGAAGTTGCCAAAAGATATAAAGTCAAAAACGGCATTGTTCACGACTTACAAAATTCTTACAGGCACCATGTTTAAAAACATGCGCAGGGAATTGACCGGACGGGTTAATTCCTGTCCGACAGAACTTAAGTCACGCAACGGATCGCTTTCGGAAAGTGATAAAATAATTCTGGATAATTTTATAAGTTAACAACTGAGTTGTTCAATCTGCTTAAAAAAGCTAAAGACCCAAGAAGACTGGCAACAAAGGCTTCCAGGACAAACAACCCTGAAAAGGCAATAAGTTTATATTCGGATGCTATTAACCTTGAAAAAGAAAAAGAAAATCCTGACAAAAACTTCCTGTCTGACATCTACCTGCTTAGAGGAGAGATTTATCTCAGCCAGGGAGTAGCCATTCTTTCTTCTTCAGACTTAATGAACTCAATTGACTTTAATCCAAAGAATGGGATTGCGCATAATGACCTTGGTATCTGGTTTACTATCGAAGACTTTAACACACCCGACTATGACAGGGCCCTTGAGCATCTTAATAAAGCGATTGAATTCCGGCCTGACAGGCTGGATTTTAAAATGAACAAGGCAATTGTTAAAGTTAAAATGGGCGATAAAGAAACAGGAAGACAGGAACTGGAGCAACTCCTTATCGATGGCTATGCAGAAGCCCAGGTTGCTATTGAAAAGTATTTATGAAAATAGGAAGGAAACTTAAAAGTCTTATGAGCAGGTAGTATCTGAAAAACAGATGAAAGATGCTGTTGTGAAAGCAAAAAAAGAGCTTGAAGATAGCGCTCTTTCCGATAAGGAATAACTCCGAAAATAAGTTATAAGAGAAATAAAAAATGCCATGAAAACGAATCTTAAACGACGTGCTTTTGTCAACACCTGTTTTAAAG
Organism: uncultured Rikenella sp.; assembly: GCA_964524635.1. GTDB lineage: Bacteria > Bacteroidota > Bacteroidia > Bacteroidales > VadinHA17 > SR-FBR-E99. The sequence continues at coordinate 3,018 of CAZGDJ010000322.1, forward strand.
CAGGTGTAGCCTGTTGTGCCTTATCTTATGGCCCCGCACTGCTGGCACAGGACACAGCAAAGAAGCAGGACGGAAAACCGGATCCTAAAAAACTGGAATACTGCGGGTATAAATGCCCTGATGGCTGCCCTCTGAAGAAAGGCACTCTGGAAAATGATCCTGAGCTTAAAAAGAAGGCCTGGACAGATTTTAAATACAAGGAAAAGTACAACATGGATTTCGATCCTGAAAAAGTCTTCTGCTATGGTTGCAGGACAGATAAACCATTAGGTATGCCCGTCAGATCATGTACCGTACGTGCCTGTGTTATTGCTAAAGGCTATGATTGCTGCATTCAGTGTGACACACTGGGTGAATGCGATAAAGAGTTGTGGAAGAATTATCCCGATTTTAAAAAAGCCGTTATAGAAATGCAGAAGAAATACAGGGAGGCATGATGAGCATCCGGCCTTATTCAGGGTAAACAACTAATGGAAAGAAAAATCCCGCAGATATGTGATCTGCGGGATTTTCTATTTCAAGATGTAATTAGATTTTGTATAAAATGACAATGACCAATAGTTCTTCCACTATAGTTCTTTCTCAAAGATCCTGTACTTCCTCAGTGGCTTTGCATTGAGCTTATGAATAGCATTATTCATTGGGGCATT
>CAZGDJ010000323.1:0-3638 GCA_964524635.1 uncultured Rikenella sp.
TGATACCATACAGCTTGAAAACGGACTTTTCTACCATACACCACAGGTACCATTCTGTTGGGGTCGCGGCAACGGATGGATGGCTGCAGGTATGACAGAGATATTACGTGCCATGCCGGATGATCATCCCGACAGGCTTTTGATAATGGAGGGATACAAGAAAATGATGGCAGCTCTTCTGAAATATCAGGCTGAAGATGGTATGTGGAGACAGGTGATAAATGACACCGATTTCTGGAAGGAGACATCCTCTACAGCTATGTTTACCTATGCTTTTATTACAGGTGTGAAAAACGGATGGCTTGATAAACATGTTTACGGACCGGCGGCACGTAAAGCATGGCTATCATTGGTGACTTATATAAATGAGGATGATAACCTTATGGAGGTATGTGAAGGCACTGGAGCAATTAATGATCGTGATTATTATATGAACCGTCAGCGAATCACCGGTGACCTTCATGGCCAGGCGCCCGTGCTGTGGTGTGCAGCTGCACTGCTGAGGTAAACAGTACCCAGAAAAGCAATTATTCCATCATTTTCATACTGTATAAATACAATCTGAAAACCCCTTTTGCACGTGAACGTTAATGATCCGGACAGCCCTGATCAGCTATTTTGCTGAGTCATCCTGTCAAAAACTTTCTTAATTTAGTAATACCTTAACCAGATAGTTTATGGGAGAGAATAAAGGGAAAAAGGACTCTGCTCGTTCTATAAAGAATGAGCCGGGTGAAGACATTTCCGGGTATTTATTGCAGATCAGAATGCTGAAAAAACAGGTTAATGATCTGAGGAAAAACGAGAAAGAACTCCGAGAGAAAGAAGAAAACCTCAGAGATATCTTTGAAACAGTATCCCAAGGAATCGCCTATACGAATCTTTCCGGTAAGGTTATCTATATAAATGCAAACCTTGAAAAGATAATTGGAATCCACAGGGATGAAATCATAGGAAAAAACATATTAGAAATTGCCGGAGATCTTCTGGATGCTGAAAACCAAAGCATAATTTTTCCCTATTTAAAAAGCCTTTTCAGCGGTAAAGCTGTAAAACCTTTTCAGGTTATGTATAAAGATAAGATTCTTGAAGTAAATGCAAAGATCAACCTGAAAACCAAAAGTCTGACAGGTACCATAAATGATATTACTGAAAGAAAGAATAACGAGAATGCACTTAAAATCAGCGAGGCCAGATTAAGAAGAGCAGAACTTGCCAGTGGTAGTGGTAATTGGGAGTTACACCTTGACACCGGTATCATTATTGGGTCAGAGGGAGCCATGAAACTATACGGAATAAAACATACCCCAATGGACTACACAACGGTAAAAAAAGTTCCGCTTCCGGAGTATCGCGAAATGATGGACAAAGCTCTTGATGAACTTATTAAAAACAATAAACCATATGATATTGAATTTAAAATAAGAAATCAGGAGACAGGAGAAATACTGGACATTCACTCAATTTCTGAATATGATAAGGACAACCATATTCTTTTTGGTTCAATACAAGATATAACATCACCAAAAAAAACAGAAGAGGAGTTAAAAATTAAAAGCCAGAATCTGTCAAAGCTTCTTGAGTTTACGATGGATCTGCTGGAGACTGTTGAAAAAAGCAAACTCTTCGAGAAAATTTGTATAGAGGGACCTGATTTGATTAATCTGAAATCAAGTGCCATTTACATTATTGAAGGTAAGGATCTTTACCTGGAGATGACAAATCCTCCTCTTCCTCCTGACTTCCCTGATATTTTCAGGAAAGCATCACTCGAAGACAATCCTCACATTGGAAAGACTATCACAACAAAAAAACTTGTTGTGATTAATGATACGGGAAAAGAAGAACTGACGGAAGCCGAGAGGCAGATTGTCGAAAAAAGAGGCCTCGGGTCAATAATCTATGTTCCTCTCCTTGCCGATAATGAAGTAGTGGCCGTTTTGATTTTTGGGACATTCGACCAGGCACATATCTACACGGACCATGAAAAGGTTATGTGTAAAGCTCTTTCAAATATTGCATCGCTGGCACTTGAGAATTCAATACTGTTCGGCAACCTGATCATTGCCAAGGAAAAAGCAGAAGAAAGTGACAGGCTGAAATCTGCATTCCTGAATAATATCTCACATGAGATCAGAACCCCCCTAAATGCAATTGTAGGATTTACCGGACTCCTTGATCAACCAAACCTGTCATCGGAAGAAAAAGAGCAGTTTTATAATGTCATAGTCCAGAGCAACAACCAATTACTTTCTATAATTAATGATATTATCAATATTTCACAGATCGAAAGCAACCAGATAGTCCTCTCTGAAAGAAGAACAAACCTTAATCAGATTATCAAAAACCTCTATAGTCAATTCCTTCCTGAGGCAAAAAAGAAAAAAATTGACTTGATTATTGATCCGGAACTACCCGCAACAAGCACTTTCATTATTGCTGATGAGAATAAACTGGAACAGGTTCTTACAAACCTTCTTAATAATGCATTAAAATTTACAAATGAGGGATCGGTCAGATTTGGCTACAGGCTTGATGGTGAGTTGCTGGAATTCTTTGTCCGGGATACAGGCATAGGTATTACTGAAACCGAGCAGCCAAAGGTTTTCGAACCCTTTTATCAGGTTGAAAGATCTCATACTAAGATCTATGGCGGCACAGGATTGGGCCTTCCAATTTCAAAAGCATACGTCAGACTTATGGGAGGTAAATTTTCTTTACAGTCAAGTCCTGATCAAGGATCACTCTTTTCATTTACTTTGCCTTATAAAAAATGCCCTGAATCATTTGAGACCGCGGCTCAGGATCAAATAAGTCAAAAACAAGGATCAGGTAAAGCAAAGACAATTCTTATTGCCGAGGCTGAATATTCAAATTTTGCGTTGATCACTTCAATGCTCAGGAAAAGTAATTATAAATTCATCCATGCCTCAAATGGCCAGGAAGCAATAGACATCCTGGGTTCAAACAGGCAGATTGATCTGGTAATAATGGATTTAAAGCTTCCTGTCAAAAGTGGTCTCGAAGCAGCGTCCGAGATATTAAAGAAGAATTCATGCATTCCGGTAATTGCCCAGACATCATATATTAAAGCCGATGACATGGCAAAAGCATTTGAGTGCGGCTGTGTTGATTATATCTCCAAACCGTATGACAAAGACACACTCTTATCAGTGATTGAAAAATATATAGGGTGATTCTTTTACTGTAACCCCTTAACCACCTCAATCACTTCCGGGAAATCCATTCCTATCTTCTTGAGGTGTTCAATAGTCGGTATACCGTTATTATTCCATCCGCGACGCTTATAGACAGCATCACGAAGCTTATTGTACTGATCTTCACGGTAGGCTCTCAACACTTTCATCTTCTCCTGTGTTGATTTGCCTGCCAGGTCAAAGCCTGTTTTTTCTTTAAGCTGCTTGTCATAACGTTCAGATCTGGACTCATATTCTTCAATTGTTACAGGCCCACAGGCACGATATGGCTGGTCATCGTCAACCCTGCGGCCATAACCACGGCGTATATTAAAAACTCTCTGGAAGTTGTATACTCTCTCAGAATCTTCTATCAACCTGTGTTTGTCAAAGGGTCTTCCGGTCACAGCTTTATAAATCGTCACATAATTGTCAACATGT
>CAZGDJ010000324.1:0-3629 GCA_964524635.1 uncultured Rikenella sp.
TAATTGAATTCCCATTTTCCATCAAGTGATAACACATTATCAGATTGTCTCCAGCCGGCATTCAGGGCGATAGTGTTATCAGGAAAGCTTACAATTGTTGCATGAGGCTTCTCCGTATTTATTGTGTTTACTTCCGGATTCTCCCACTCAGGCAATTCTTTTTCCTGCCATTCAACCCTGGTATAATCTTTATAATTATGGCATGCTGTAAATGTCAATGAAGCTGCCAGATATAATATGAGGACTTTTCTCATGACATATCGTTTTGATGCTATTCAAAAATAAGAATAAAAATGATCAAAGCCTTGATATCACATGCCGGTTTCCTTTGCCTTCAGACGTAATAGCCTCTGATGTTATTGAAAAGCCTGATCAGAATAATCCACTTATCTGCCCGCTGTCGTCAATGTCTATTTTTTCAGCTGACGGGACTCCAGGCAGGCCGGGCATCCGCATTATTGATCCTGCAATAGGCACAATAAATCCTGCTCCGCTGGATAGTTCGACTTTTCTTATTCTGATTGTGAAATCGCGCGGCCTGTTGCGTTTTGCCTGGTCATCAGAGAGTGACTTCTGTGTTTTGGCAATACATATTGCAAGATGACCAAGTCCCAGGTCTCCAATCATTTTAAGTTGTTCTTTTGCCTCAAGAGTATATTCAACATTTCTGGCTCCATACATTAAAGTAGCTATTGTCTCAATTTTCTTTTCGATAGGCCATGAGAGATCGTACAATGGCGTAAAACAATCATTGCATGTTTCAGCTGCTTCAATCACTTCTCTTGCGAGTTCAACAGCTCCTTTACCACCATCAGCCCATGCAGTATTAACGGCCACACGTACTTCATGCTCTTCGCAATAGTTTTTTACAATGTTAATTTCTGCGTCTGTATCTGTGCTGAAGCGGTTTATGGCAACCACCGGTCTGAAACCATAGTAATGCATATTCTCAATATGCTTATCAAGGTTCTCAAAACCACGCTTCAGGGCTTCAAAGTTTTCCTTTCCAAGGTCAGCCAGCTTCACTCCGCCATGGTATTTTAATGCTCTGACCGTGGCAACTATTACAACAGCGTTGGTTCTTAAATGACCAACCTGGGATTTTATATTAAAAAACTTCTCGGCACCCAGTTCGCTTGCGAATCCTGCCTCCGTTACAACATAGTTACTGAGAGACAGTCCCATACGTGTAGCCAGGATTGAGTTCGTACCCTGAGCTATGTTTGCAAACGGACCGCCATGGATTATTGCTGGTGTTCCCTCAAGAGTCTGTACAAGATTAGGTTTAATTGCGTCTTTCAGCAAGGCAGCCATTGCTCCCTGTGCACGCAGGTCTCTTGCAAAAACAGGTTTGCCGGCATATGTGTATCCGACAAAGATATTACCCAAACGTTCCTTCAGATCATTTATTCCGGTGGCAAGGCACAGGATGGCCATTACTTCAGAGGCAGCAGTAATATCAAACCCGGTCTCGCGAGGCACTCCCTGAGTTGTTCCTCCAAGACCTATGACAATGTCGCGCAGAGCACGATCATTCATATCCATCACTCTCTTCCAGGCTATTGTTCTTGGATCTATGCCAAGATTGCCCTCCGTTGCCTGAATATTATTGTCAATCATGGCAGAGAGCAGGTTGTGAGCTTTTTCAACGGCCGACAGGTCTCCTGTAAAGTGAAGGTTTATATCCTCCATGGGAATGACCTGTGAATAACCACCTCCTGCTGCACCGCCCTTAATGCCAAAAACCGGACCAAGAGATGGTTCACGAAGCACAACAGTTGTCTTCTTGCCAAGAAGGTTCATCCCCTGTGCCAGACCGATAGATGTTGTGGTCTTGCCTTCGCCGGCAGGTGTTGGCGTGATGGCCGTCACAAGTATCAGTTTCGCTCTTGAGGCTTTCTTGTCATCAATAAGAGTGAGAGGCAGTTTAGCTTTATATTTTCCATAAAGCTCCAGGTGATCTTCCAGAAGTCCAAGCTTATTTGCCACTTCCGTAATAGGTTTTATTTTAGCCTCCTGGGCAATTTCAATATCAGATTTCATAGCTTAATCAAATATCATAAAACAGGCTCAAAGATATCCTTTTTCTGCATTCTGATCCTCCAGTTCTGAGGGTAGCCGTTGTTGATCCTGCGACCAAGGTTATTCATAAAACCCAGTGCCACATTCCTGTAACAGAATAATACCCTTCCTTCCGGAACGTTACTTGGCTTGATTTCATCATGACGCAGAAATGCTATTGCTTCATCATAACAGGCACCATATACAGGCCATGACCCTGGTTTCCTTTTTACAGACATGGCTAGGTCATGGGCGGGTATGAAGTCATTGTTTTTCATCTCTCCAATCATGGTACCTGATTTAATTACCCTGAGCCTTTCTGACAGATAGCTGAAGAGCTCAAATTTCAAAGCCAGGGCTATTATTTTATTCTCCGGAAAAATAATATTCTCTTCATTAAATTCAACGATATCTGCAAACTGCAGGGCAGCTTTTTTATTTAACCCCCGGTTCACGGATTTAGCCCTGATAGTCTTTTCGACAGCTTCTCCCTGTTTACGCAGGGCAGAGATGAAAAATCCGTCACCTTTAATTCTGCCCGGGTGGAATCCATAGCCAGTGACTTTTTTATGCTTTATTTCAATAATTCCGGGAAAAGCCGATATGTCAATAATGACTGAATCAGCACCTGTCTCTTTTGAGAACCACAGGATATTCTCTTCATTCTCAGCAGGATTAAACGTACAGGTTGAATATATTAATATTCCACCTGGTTTCAATGCAGGCCAGACATCCATAACTATCCTCCGCTGACGCTCGCTGCAGAGTTGAGTATTAGTAAGTGACCATTCTGTCAATGCTGTTGTATCATTGAACATCCCCTCACCCGAACAGGGTGCATCTGTTAATATTATATCAAAGAATCCTTCAAGAGATGCAAAGTCTGATGGGTCATTCTGGGTCACTATCGTGTTGCCGGTACCCCATTTTGTGATATTCTCTGCCAGGACAGCCGCTCGTGATCGTATGACTTCATTTGCCACAAGGAAACCATTATCGGCAATAAGGGTTGAGAGATGAGTGCTTTTACCGCCCGGAGCCCCACAGAGATCAAGGATCCTCAACCCTGACAATCCCTGAGTTACCTGCCTGAAGACCTCACCTGTGAACATTCCCGCAGCTTCCTGCGGATAGTAGACACCTGCATGAAAAAGGGGATCAAGTGTATACAAAGGTCTGAAATCAAGATAGTACCCGTTTGCCTCCCATGGGACATGTTCATAAGCAATCTCTCTGCCATCCCATTTTTGAGGATTTACTCTGACAGAGACTGAGGCAGGATTTTGAAGAGCCTCCGTCAATGATTGAACGTCAATATATGATTGATGCTTTATTCTCTCTAAAAAATCTGACGGAAGCATTGAGAATAATTTAGGTGACAAAGATATTTATGGATAACGGGGGCAAGGGATACATAATAAATAAAGAATTCCTGCACCCGCATAATCTATTCAGAAACGACTGTCTCTTTTCCTGTTAACTTCAGACGACCGGATAACACCTGAGTAAACTTCGGATCTGCATTCCCTTTAAAACCAGGCTGTTTTCCCCCGACAGAAATAGTAAAC
>CAZGDJ010000325.1:0-3619 GCA_964524635.1 uncultured Rikenella sp.
AGATAATCCGTAAGACCCAGAGGTTTGTTCAGTTTTACCAGCGAATTGAATTTGATATTCTGTTTCTCTATCATTTTCCTGGTCCTTGGATGTGTGCTTACAATTACAGGCATTTTGTACTTATCAGCGACGTAATTCAGGATTTTCACCAGGTTGCTGAAGTTTCTCTCGTAATTGATATTTTCTTCACGGTGAGCCGAAACAACAAAATAACCGCCACTCTTCAGTGAAAGGCTCTCAAGAACGTTTGATTTCTTAACCTTTGGCAAAAATGTATTAAGCACTTCAAACATCGGACTACCGGTTTTGATCACCCTGTCAGGTTTTAGTCCCTCCGCCAGAAGATACTCTCTGGCTATATCACTGTATGTCAGGTTAATATCCGCCGTATGATCTACGATTCTTCTGTTTGATTCCTCAGGTACCCTCTGGTCAAAACATCTGTTGCCTGCCTCCATGTGGAAAATGGGAATATGTCTTTTCTTTGCCGCAATAGCGCACAGGCATGAGTTGGTATCGCCCAGAACCAGAAATGCATCAGGTTTTGACTCCTCCAGTATCGGATCAATGTTTATCAATATCTGTCCGGCAGTAGTAGTGGCATTTCCTCCGGCGGCATTAAGAAAATGATCAGGCTTTCTTAAATTCAAATCTTCAAAAAAGACTTCGTTAAGTTCATAATCATAATTCTGACCTGTGTGAACAAGTATGTGTTCGATAGCCGGGCTGGCATCCAATTTTTGCAAGACACATGAGAGCCTGATTATCTCAGGCCTTGTGCCTACCACTGTCATTACTCTAAGTTTCTTCATTTTCAATAATTGTACAAAACAGAAATACTAAATGAAATGATCCGACCGGATAACCGCTCTCCGGACTATTAACAGATCCGGGACTTTTATCGTTTGTTACACTTTTTCAAACCAGGTATCAGGATCAGCCGGGTCAAATTTTTCATTAATCCAGAATAAAGTGTAAAGCTCTTCCTCTCCTGCATTAGTTATGTTGTGAGTGTACCATATGGGCATATCAACAAAGCAAGGCTGGTCGCCATCAAGATCAAAGCTATATACATTCTTAGTCCCTATCCGGCGGAATTCTATCCTGGCTTTTCCTTTAATAACCGCAAACCTTTCTGCCTTCCTGGTATGAAAGTGGTTGCCCCTGGTAATACCAGGAACTGTTGTTGAAAAAGATACCTGCCCTCCGCTGTTCAGCTTTACTATTTCAGTAAATGAACCCCGGTTGTCAGTGTTTTTAACGAATTTGAAAGGGAAGAAACTCGGGTAGTCAATGTAACACAAGAATGTATTGAAGAGATTTTTTTCAAAAGGATCATTAAGGTCAGGTATCTCTCCATTTTTAAAATAGCCTTCTTTAAAACCCTCAAGCAACTTCAGTAGATATGAGACTTTTGCCTCGCAGGTATGCTGCAAATTTATCTGTCTCACAACGCTTTCTTTTCGGTTCTCAGCATCAGCTTTTTCTATGATTTCTATGATATTATTAACCAGTTCGCCGACATAAATAAGTTTCAGTTCGCCGTCAACATCAATTTTTGGTTGTTCGTTATGGGTAAGCTGATGACAGAAAGTAGCAACCACCGAATTGTAATAGGGATTGCCAAAAGGGCCATAAACATTAGGAATAATCAGACCTGTAAACCATGAATTGTTTTTACTGGCCCATTGCTCAAACAATTTTCGTCCTTCTTTCTTTGATTTTCCGTAAAGGTTATCTCTTTCTTCCTGTGTTGATGATGAGAATATTATATGAGGCATGGAATTAGTTGATTCGCATGCCGAAATAAGTTGCTGCACCAGGCTGATATTGGTTCTGTAAAGTACTTCGGGATCATTGTGGCGGTTCATTGCTGCCAGGTGAACGATGACATCGCACCGGCTGACAAAATCTTTCAGAGTCTCCTCCTCCTTAAAATATGCATCTTCGAAAGGTACCCTTTCAAATTTTTCAGGGTACAGCCCAAGGGTATTGAACAAATGGGTTCCTACGAACCCGGTCTGCCCGGTAATTCCAATTCTTAACATACCGTATTTTTTTTTACACTTATTATACCCGCTCTTCTTTGTTCTGACAATACATTTACATGATCATGTCAGTATTGGCAATGCAAAGTCTTATCCGATATTGTCCCTGACCAGATCAAGTTTTAGCAGTAATTTCTTCATCCCTTCAACATCCAGGCGGGCTGTATTATGAGAGTGGTAATCTTCAATAGAAGAGACTTTTTCCTCGCCAGATTCGAAGTATTTATTATAGTTCAGGTCCCTTGTATCGCAGGGGATCCGGTAATAGTTGCCCAGATCTTCTGCCCTGGCCATTTCTTCGCGTGTAACAAGTGTCTCATATAGCTTTTCACCATGTCGGGTACCGATAACCTTTATCTTTGTGTCAGAATGTAATAGTTCTTTCAGAGCAGCAGCAAGAACCTCCAGGGTAGCTGCAGGGGCTTTCTGAACAAACAGATCTCCGTTATTTCCATTCCTGAAGGCATAGATAACCAGATCTACTGCGTCATCAAGTGTCATCATAAACCGGGTCATGTTCAAATCAGTCACTGTAATTTCGCCTCCTTTTTTGATCTGGTCAATCCATAATGGGATCACTGATCCTCTCGACGCCATAACGTTTCCGTAACGAGTGCAACATATGGTAGCAGATCCTTTGTCCCCCAACTGGCGCCCTTTTGCAATCGCAACTTTCTCCATCATTGCTTTGCTCATTCCCATAGCATTTATCGGGTAGGCAGCTTTATCAGTACTCAGAACCACGACATTTTTTACTCCATGCTCAATGGCCGAGTCAAGGACATTCTCAGTCCCTAAAACATTCGTGCGAACGGCTTCTATCGGGAAAAACTCACAGGATGGAACCTGTTTCAATGCAGCTGCATTGAAGACAAGGTCAACGCCCGACATTGCACCATCAATACTTCTTTTATCCCTGACATCGCCAATATAAAATTTGACTTTGTCGTTTTGCAGCCGGTGACGCATATCGTCCTGTTTCTTCTCATCACGCGAAAATATCCTGATTTCCTTGAGATCAGAGTTTAAAAACCTGTTCAATACAGCGTTGCCGAATGAGCCTGTACCACCTGTGATCAATAATACTTTCCCTTTAAACATACTTCTCTTTTGTTGATAGGTTAACCTGAATTATTCTTTAGTAAATGATCTCATCATTATCTGCTCCATTCAGATCTTAGGTCTGAACCGTAAAATATTAGTCTTTCTTTCTGAACTTTTCTTTTATTACCAGCCAAACAAACCTGGTGTTGCCAATAAAATACCTTCGCCACATACGTCGTGGCTCCTGTGCAAATCTGAAAAACCACTCCATTCCTATTTTTTGAATCCATTTCGGAGCTCGCCTGGTAATACCCGAAAGAATATCAAAAAAACCTCCCACACCAAGAAAATATTTAGCGTTCAACAGATTCCTGTTATTCTCAACAAACAATTCCTTTTTAGGAGAAGGCATTCCTAAAAACACAATATCAGGATCCGCCATATTAATCATTTCAACTATTGCCGGTTCATCTTCCGTATTGAAATACCCATTGCGATATCCTGCGATTTTCAGATTTGGGTATTTA
>CAZGDJ010000326.1:0-3614 GCA_964524635.1 uncultured Rikenella sp.
CGAACCACCCCTTTATATCAGGCCGAACCGGGCCGCTAAGATTGGTTTTTACAGCTTTCTTCGGCTGTTTAATTGCCGTCTTTCCGGCAGGTGGCGTCTTATATACCAGGGTAACAGTGTCGGCTCTTGATATCAGCGTTCCCGTACTGTCAGTGAAAGGATATGTTATAAGCGCCTTCAACATTTCACGACTGTAAATCTCAGGGTTGGTGATCCATATCCTGAATGTGTCGCGCTTACTGTTTTGCTCTATATACCAGTCATCTTCAGCAACGCCTGTAATGCTAACTTTTACTTTAGCTGTGTCTGCAGGAAGGGCAAGTCCGAATGAAACACCTCCGGCCTGTTTGCGTTCACTGAAAATCATATACTGCTTTTTCGGAGCTTCTGTATAAGTATAGATCCTGTACTGACCGAAAGTAAAGATTTCCGGCTTGATATTTTCAGTGCTTTCCGGTAATTTGTGAATAATACTGTCAAGCTTGCTTACAGAATTGTTCTCAGGTGTAACTACAATAACCGAGTCATAATATCCAAACTGTTCATCATCAAGGTCATAAAGCTTATTGCCATTCAAGTCCTTTAAGGCGTACAACCTGTAGCTTCCAGGTCTCATATTATTGCAAACAAATCCACCTGAAAAATCCGGCTTTGACAAATATGCAGGAAGCAGTTTCCGGGGAGCACTATCTGACAGGTTGGAGTAAAGCATTACTATCATATCGGCAGTGGGCTCCAGATCCAGACTGTTAAAGACATTACCTGACAACGAAAGAGAATCTAATACCGGACCCGTGGAAAAAACAAACTGGTAGCTGGGAATTGGATTGTTTTCATTGTTGTCACGTATGGCATCCTGAAAATAAAATGTATATGTAGTGCTGTCTGCCAGTTCGCCATCCCAGCTTACAACAAGGTCCTTTCCCCTGAGCTTTATCTCAGGCTTGTTGTCCATTGGGGGTGATACCATAAACTTTTCATTTATCCTGTCAAGAACAATATATTCATCAAATGTTACTGTAAACGAATGACCTGTAAAGTTGACCGACTCGTTTAATGGCTGGCTCTTTTCTATTACCGGCGGATCAAGGTCCTTGGGCCCACCGGTGGGAGCACTGATCTTGGCACAGGCTACGCCCAGAAATCCGACAGTGATAATAGTCACCCCTTTCTTCAATATCCTGGTCTTTCTGTCCATGGTTTACAAACTTACATCAATTTTTTCCTTTTGCCTTACGCGCATTGGCTTATGTCCTTTTTTTTTAAGTTTGTACTATAAATTTAAGCCCATGACACTCCAGATCATTCCGTGGGATGTAAATCCCGAAATTTTCCGCATTGGCAATTTTGCAATAAGGTGGTACGGCCTTCTTTTTGCTTCCGGCTTTCTTTTCGGTTACTATATAATGAGAAGCTTCTTCAGAAATGAAGGTATAAAAGATGCTGTTCTTGATAAACTGACGATATATGTTGCCATTGGAACCATTGTCGGGGCCAGGCTGGGACATTGCTTCTTCTATGAGCCATCTTATTACCTGGCCCATCCACTTGAGATACTCAAGGTGTGGCACGGAGGGCTTGCCAGCCATGGGGCAGCCATTGGTATATTACTGGCTCTGTGGCTTTTTGTAAGAAAAGAAAAGAAACCATTTATATGGGCCATTGACAGAGTGGTGGTAGTTGTGGCCCTCGCCGGTGCCCTCATACGCCTGGGTAACCTTATGAACTCAGAAATATATGGTGTGGAGACAACCCTTCCATGGGGCTTTGTTTTTCTGCGCAACGGTGAAAATGCTCCAAAACATCCAACACAGCTTTATGAGGCTTTTGCTTACCTTATTACTTTCGGGGTTCTTATGCGCATATATTGGAAGTCAAAAGGAAAACAGAAACCCGGACTTCTGTTCGGATTGTTTCTTATAATGGTTTTCCTCTTCAGATTTTTTGTTGAGTTTGTCAAAGAAGACCAGGTTTCTTTTGAGGCAGGAATGAAACTGAACATGGGACAGCTTCTAAGCATCCCCTTTGTTATTGCAGGGATACTAATACTTATCTGGTCTTTTACCAGAAAACAACCCGCAACAGTGACAAATCAGCCTCAGACAGCAAAAAAGCACTGATATCCGGAGACATTACAATAATGATTCCTCTATGCGGTAAAAAAATTATTTCCTCTTATTCACACCGTCAAATATCAGCCTTAAGATGGCTTCAAGGCGGTTGTCGAGGTTAATGTCTCTCTTACTCCAGAAAAGCGGCACTTCAAGCCCTTTAATTAAAGTCTGTATAGCCATTGCAGTATACTCACTGTCTTCAACGTCAAAGACGCCCCTGCGGTTGCCCAGATAGACAAGAAGCCTTAGCATTGCAAGCTCTTCAAGATCATATCTGGATCTGATCTTTTCAATAAAATCATAATGATCAAGGTTCTTGTCAAAAACAGCATTATAATAATTTGAGAGCTTCTCAAAGGCATTCATCCTTACAAAAATATAGTTGCGCAGCTTGTCTGACGGGGAGTCTACTTCTTTCAGGGCTGAGATAAGCTGGGAACGAAGCAAATTTGCCTCAAATAAAACAACGGCCTCAAATATCTCTTCCTTACTGCCAAAGTAATAGTATATTGAACTCTTGCCTTTCTTAAGAGCCCTTGAAATCTCATCCATTGTGGTCTTTTTGAATCCGTAATGACTGAAGATCCGGCTGGCAGTCAGAATGATTTTTGTCCTGTATTCTTCTTTATTAACCATATTAATCCACTCTGATACAAAGATAATGATGATATTATATTTTCGTGGAATGATCCGGTCGGAAATTCGAAAAACATTCTGCGGGTAAATAAGTGTTAAAAGAAATTCTGCATATCCGGCCAATTATTTTTAATTTTGAATATTAAATTTCATTGATGAACCTCTCATAATGAAGGTCGGGGAGAGACACTACAGGAGCATCTGGCACGATGAAGACGACCCTGGGGTAATATGGGTGATTGACCAGCGCAAACTGCCATTTTCCTTTGAGCTTCTGGCTTTACGAAATATTAATGATGCCTGTATGGCTATCAGTACAATGGCTGTTAGAGGAGCGCCGTTGATTGGTGCCACTGCAGCATGGGCGATTTATCTTTCATGCATTGAACATGCTTCCTCCGGAAATAAGATTTCACTCGTAAGGACTGATGCAGAGAAATTAAAAGCTACGCGTCCGACAGCTGTAAACCTTTCATGGGCGGCAGATAAGATGATGAAACTGTTTGAGCAGGGTCAATCGTGCCAGACCCTCAGGGCAGCAGCCATAAAATTATGTAATGATGAAGTTGAAAACTGTCGTCTGACAGGCGAAAATGGACTTCAGATAATAAAGGATATAAGCCGGAAGAAGAATGGCGAAACAGTAAATATGCTGACACACTGCAATGCCGGATGGCTGGCATGTATTGATTATGGCACTGCCCTTGCGCCTGCATATCTTGCTCATGACTGTGGAATAAAAATCCACGTGTGGGTAGACGAGACCCGCCCCCGCAACCAGGGCAGCAGGCTGACAGCCTGGGAGCTTGGAAATCACGGAGTGCCCTATACGCTTATTACTGATAATGCAGGAGGACATCTGAT
>CAZGDJ010000327.1:0-2025 GCA_964524635.1 uncultured Rikenella sp.
TCCACTTATTGTGCCTGAAATAAATCCACAAGCCATCACTGCTAAAAATAAGATAATAGCAAACCCGAACTGTTCAACAATACAGATGCTGATAGCTCTTTCACCTCTGCATAAAGAGTATACCATTAAGAGGCTTGTAATCTCAACCTACCAGTCAGTTACAGGCACAGGAGTGAAAGCCGTAACGCAACTTGAGAACGAACGACAGGGTCTTAGCGGTGATATGATTTATCCTTATCCTATTGATATGAACTGCCTTCCGCAATGTGATGTATTCGTTGATAACGGGTACACCAAGGAGGAGATGAAGCTGGCAAATGAAACCCGGAAGATTTTTGGCGACGACAAAATTCGTGTGACGGCCACCGCAGTAAGAGTACCTGTCACAGGCGGGCATTCAGAGTCTGTTAACGTTGAGTTTGAAAATGAGTTTGACCTTGACAGGGTACGTGAGCTTCTGTCAAGTGCTCCGGGTCTGATCCTTTATGACAACCCTGCTGAGAAGAAATACCCGATGCCAATCATTGCACATGACCGTGATGAAGTGTTTGTGGGTCGCGTACGTCGTGATTTCTCGCAGGAAAAAACCTTAAACATTTGGGTTGTAGCTGATAACATCCGTAAGGGAGCCGCGACCAATGCCGTTCAGATAGGTGAATATATGATCAAAGCAGGACTGCTTAAGTAGCCCTGGTTATCTCATAAAGGAAGTCGTTATATGGGTAACGGAGCACATGTATCCGCTTAACTTCCTCATATAATATTTTGCGGAGCTCCTCAATATTCTCTTTCGTCTTTGCTGAGATAAAGACGCCACGAGACTCTTTATCCGAGGCCATCCAGGTACGGTGCAGGTCGTCAAGCGACAAGTTCTCCCTTTGAACGGGAGTAAGGTCAAACTCATCCCTTGGAACAAATGAAAAAGCATCAATTTTATTAAATACCCTGATTACAGGCTTGTTAAGAGCATTTAGTTCTTTCAATGTTGAGTTAACTACTTCTATCTGCTCCTCAAAACCCTGATGAGAGATATCTATAACGTGCAGAAGAAGGTCTGCCTCTCTCACTTCGTCAAGTGTCGACTTGAAAGACTCAACAAGGTCATGAGGCAATTTCCGGATGAATCCCACAGTATCAGATAAGAGGAAAGGCAGATTTTCAATCACCACTTTTCTTACAGTAGTGTCAAGAGTCGCGAAGAGTTTGTTCTCAGCAAAAAGATCGGATTTACTGATCAGATTCATCAGGGTAGATTTGCCCACATTGGTATATCCCACCAGTGCCACACGTACCATTTTGCCACGGTGCTTGCGCTGTGTGTTCATCTGTGTATCAATCTTAAGCAATTGCTCTTTCAGTTTAGCAATTTTATCACGGATAATACGACGGTCGGTTTCAATTTCTGTTTCACCGGGTCCTCTCAGTCCAATTCCGCCACGCTGACGTTCAAGGTGAGTCCACATACCGGCAAGTCTTGGCAGAAGATACTGATACTGTGCGAGTTCAACCTGCGTGCGGGCATGTGATGTACGAGCCCGTGTGGCAAAAATGTCAAGAATGAGATTGGTCCTGTCAAGTATCCGGCAGTTCAGATCTTTCTCAATGTTCCGTATCTGACTCGGAGAGAGCTCGTCATCAAAAATAGCAAGGGTGATCTGGTTTTCGGCAATATATGCTGCTATCTCTTCTACCTTCCCCTTATTAACATAAGTTCTCGGATTTGGATGATCCACTTTCTGAGTGAAACGTTTTGCCGGCTCAACGCCTGCCGTCTCAGCAAGGAAAGCAAGTTCATCAAGGTATTCTTTGACTGACCGTTCATCGGTTTCAGGAGTAACTATCCCAACCAGAACAGCTCTGTCTATGTTTCTTTTGTGGTGTACCATAAATATCTGACGGCGCAAAAGTATAAAAAAATTGCAGGGACATTGCATGAAATGTCCCTGCATATCTAACACCAGACTATTGGCAGGTTTCTAGACTAAGAATAATGTGAAAATCAATAAATGTATCTCACATTTTGTT
>CAZGDJ010000327.1:2035-3602 GCA_964524635.1 uncultured Rikenella sp.
CTATGCTTCTTTTGTGTTGCACCATAAATATCTGACCGCGCAAAAATATAAAAAAATATGTAGGGACGTTACATGTAACGTCCCTGCATATTTAACACCAACCTATGGGTAGGGACATTGCATGCAATGTCCCTACTGATAATCAATAAATGTATCTCACATTTTGTTCTATCAGTCCCCTGATAGCCCTCTTCAGGTTTTCGGAGCACATAATGACCATGTCAAGGTCTGTCGGGTACGGGACAATCTTTGACTCGAGCATTTTTTTCTGCTCTGCTGACAACGCATTGACATCACCGATAGCCCTGGCAGAAATATATTCAAAATTTGAGGTGGCGCCAATAGGATCTTTTTTAAGCATCTTCTCAGGATTGAGAGCCAGTACTTCAACATCTCCCTGGATGACGCACTCTTTCACCTGGACAGTCTGTATGAGGGCACATTGAAGGGTTTTATATTTCTTTACTTTTATGTCATTGCCCAGACTGTCTCTTGTTACATTACCCTTGGAATCGAGCACATATTCAAATCCATCTTCAACAGTCTTTTTTACAAGGCTGTCTCGCTGAAACTGCTGATCAGGACTTACTCCGACAGATTTGACATTAACGTTTACGAGATAATCAAACTGCGTATCGCTGCCGGTAAGCCCCGTATAATACTGTACCCATTCACTGTTAAGGCGGGTAAAGTCGAGGGCAAGCAATTCCTTTTCAAATTCCTCAGGAAACTTAACTGATGAATAGTTCTTTATCGCAACGTATGCGCGGCTGACGCCCAGATATTGAGCTTCCTGAATTAAGCGGTCCACACCTGAATAATCACCTACATACTCTTTAGCTCTCAGGAACTCCCTGTATGCCTGGCGGTATGATTCCTTCGTTCCGTTTTTCATCAGCTCCTGACCGTGAGCAAAATAATAATCGGCAGCGTTCTTCTTTGCAATCACCATTTCCTGCATATAATCAACATAGGGAAATTGTATTGTCCTGCCTTCATACTGAAGAGGAGTTACAGTACGTACAAGTGTCTGTCTGTCGCTCATTTTCTTATAGATCAGGTATATCTCATCCCATGAGCCGGCTCTTCCTTCAATTTTCAGGTAACGGATCCGTTCATTATCCTGTTCTGTTGCTATGGCCATTGCCCGTTCAAGGCTTTCGATATCCTTTGAGCTTTCAGGGTCTTTGCGCAGCTCTTTCACCGCTTTGGCAATGGCCGCATCATAATTCCCGATCTCAACTTGTTTCTTTGATGATCCGCAACCTGCCAACAGCAGTGTTGAGACGAATATTACCAGGTAGATCTTCTTCATATTTCAGTATTGAAGTGTGAATATTATTTGTATTGAACAATATACATATCCGTGCTGACTTATTTACTTTTCTGCTCAGGTATAAAATTAACTATCTGTCAGATGTTAAAGTTACGAAATAGTTTATCTCATTCACCCGGGGCGTTGTCTTTGTCATAATGTTAAGAAAAAATTTTATATTTGCACCGCCTTGGGGGTATAGCTCAGTTGGCTAGAGCGTTTGACTGGCAGTCAAGAGGTCAGGGGTTCGAT
>CAZGDJ010000328.1:0-3563 GCA_964524635.1 uncultured Rikenella sp.
AGACGTTCTTGCAGAGACCAGATTCTTTGACCTGGCTCCCGGAAACCATGAAGAATTGACGATAAGCCTCAGGAAAAGCAAGGATCCGGTTAAAACTGGTGAAAAGGTTGAAATGGATAGAGAATTTAGATCAATTGATGACAAAACTGTCTCCCTGTCTGATATCTCAAAGAAAGGTATTGTGATCTGCTGGATTGACCCTGATAAAGAGCCGACCAAACACCTCTTCAGAGATCTGCCGCAGTATGAAAAAGAGTTCAATAACTGGGGAGGATGTTTCCTGTTCCTTGTTGACCCTTCAGTTGTAACTGATTCTTTTAGACCTTCAGAGATAAAAAACATACCACAGAATTCTCTCTTTGCCTATGATGAAAACAAATCATTCCTTAAGTCAATAACAAACAATATGACTGAAGAAACTCAACTTCCTGTAGTGATTTATTCCGATAATGAGGGGAAGGTGCACTTCTGTTCTCAAGGATATAAAATCGGGTTGGGTGAGCAGATTTTAAAAACAATCAAATAGCTTAAGCAATATGAAAAAGATACTGTTCCTGTTTCCCATTGTGGCTTTGATGGCCTTTTCGTGTAAAAGTCCTGAAGCCACTGATGTTACTGGTTTTGTAGACCCATTTATCGGGACAGCCTCCCATGGACATGTATTACCGGGAGCGACCAGGCCTTTCGGCATGGTACAACTCAGCCCTGATAATGGCACTTCGGGATGGGACTGGTGCTCGGGCTATAATTACAGTGACACAGTTATTGCCGGATTCAGTCATACTCACCTCAGCGGAACAGGTATAGGCGATCTTTGTGACATTCTATTCCTGCCATCTATGGCTGAACTCAGCCTTTCGCTTCCTGATTCTTCTTCTTCAATAGCCAAACAAAATAAAAGCACTTTCTTGCATTCGCTTGAGCAGGCTAAAGCCGGTTATTACGCCGTGGTGCTTGACAATGGAGTTGACGTTGAACTTACAACAACCCCGAGGTGCGGCATACAGAGATATACTCCCTCAACTGATGGAATAATGAAGGTTCTGATTGACCTGGGATATGCAGTAAATTGGGACAGACCTGTTGACTGTGAACTCATCTGGAATGCTGGCTCCCTCTCTGGCAAAAGAATCTCTTCCGGATGGGCTAAAAAACAATATGAGTTCTTTATGTCAGAATTCTCTGCTAAACCATCTGCTGTGAAGATGTACTTAAATGGTAAGAATGTTGACGGACAGGATGTTGCCGGTGCAAATGTTGCCTGTATTATGGAGTTTAATGTTAAAAAAGGAGAGGAGCTGATAATAAAAACAGGACTGTCGGCTGTTGATGTTAATGGGGCATCATTAAATCTCAGGACAGAGATGCCGGGGTGGGATTTTAATATGGCTGCTGCCGAGTCAAGACTGGCATGGCAAAAGAGACTTGAAGTAATAAATGCTTCATCTTCTGACGCAGAAACACAAAAGGTATTCTACACAGCATTATATCATTCAATGATAGCACCCTGCCTTTATTCCGATGTTGATGGAAGATACAGGGGAACTGACCTTGAGATTCATACTGCTGACGGGTTTACCAATTATTCGGTATTCTCTTTGTGGGATACATATCGTGCAGCTCACCCGCTGTTCACAATCACTGCTCCTGAAATTGTCCCTGATTTTATCAACACAATGCTTAATATATTTAAGGAGCAGAAGAAATTGCCTGTCTGGACATTAATGGGTAATGAAACTGACTGTATGATAGGATATCATGCAATTCCTGTTATCGCAGATGCCATTCATAAAGGATTTTCAGGTTTTGATCATAACCTTGCACTTGAAGCCTCCGTACATTCAGCAAATCTTGATTTCAGAGGATTGAATCATTACCGCACATATGGTTATGTGCCTTCAGATCTGGAGAATGAATCGGTGTCAAAAACCCTTGAATACGCCATAGATGACTGGTGTATTTCACAGATGGCATCTGATCTGGGAAAAACATCTTTAGCTGATGAATTCATGGCCAGATCAAAATACTATCGTAATGTTTTTGACACTTCCCTTTATTTTGTCCGTGGAAGAATGAGTGACGGTACATGGCGGACTGAGTTTGATCCCCTGTATTCAAATCATACAAACTCGGATTTTACTGAAGGAAACGGATGGCAATATACATGGCTGGTGCCTCATGATATAGAAGGCCTTGTATCTCTCTTCAGATCAAGGGAATTCTTTTTACAGCGTCTTGATTCATTGTTCAGAGTGAAAGAAGATGTAAGAGGTGAGAACGCTTCAATTGATATCAGCGGACTTATAGGTCAGTATGCACATGGTAATGAACCTTCTCATCATATTTCCTATATGTTCTCTGCCGCCGGTGCTCCTGAAAAGACAGCCTATATGGTCCGGCGTATAATGAAAGAAATGTATACTGCTGAGAAAGACGGGATATGCGGTAATGAAGACTGCGGACAGATGTCAGCATGGTACGTGTTATCGGCAATGGGATTCTATCCCCTTAACCCTTCTGACGGAAGATTTGTTTTTGGCAGCCCTGTCTTGGACAAGGCCTCAATTACACTGCCCGGGAACAAACACTTTACTATAACAACAGAAAACAACTCACCAGAAAATATAAAGATTGAAAAGGTACTGTTGAACGGTGAGGAAATGAATCGTAACTATATTACATACAAGGAGATAATGGATGGAGGAGAACTCAGGTTTTTTATGAAATGAACAACCTGAAGTAATTCTGTTAGTAATTTAAGAAGCCCTCATACGGATTTATAAATATCTTTGTTTCATTCTGGTGCTGCGAACACTTTTGTTTGCAGTGAAAAGGGAACCCCGTGAAAATCGGGGACAGTACCCGCTGCTGTGAAGCCCGTTCCGCCTTATTGCGGAAAAAGATTGCCGGAACCCCGCCACTGTTTGCCATTTGGCGGACGGGAAGGCCCGGACAACAGGGATAAGTCAGAAGACCTGCCAGACAGTTTTTTGTTTTGAGCTTTCGGGAAAAAAGGCGATGAATCGAAAGATGATTCCTTACTCTTTATCCTGGTTAGCAATGAGTAATGATTGGTAATGCAATCATGCGTATTTGTTTAACTAATAATGTATTAAAATGAAACCTTTATGTAAACCCGCAACAACAATTATTCTTTTTGCTGCTTTCGCTTTCTCTTCAAACGGGCAGGACAGATATCTTAAGGACACTGTGATGATGAACGCTGTTGAAATATCTGTACCGCGTTCTTTCAGAAATACCCCTTTCATGGTTACCAGGATCGAAACAGGATCACTTGACCGGTTTAAGACAGATGACATTGGCTCACTGCTCCGTTATTCCAGCTCTCTTTCAGTAAAGCGGAATGGCAATTCCGGCCTTACATCCGTGTCAATGAGGGGAATGTCTGCAACCCATACCGGTATTACCTGGAACGGAATCTCCATAACCGGCCCATCAACCGGGATGTCTGATTTTGCACTGGTACCGGTATGTGCCGCTTCTTCATTATATATTAGCGCAGGAGGCTCCGACCTCAATGGAATATCCGGATCACTCGGAGG
>CAZGDJ010000329.1:0-3556 GCA_964524635.1 uncultured Rikenella sp.
CGCCCGATGGCAAATGGCTTGTATTCTGCCAGGCCGGCAACTTCATGATGCTGCGCCCCGATAGCCGTCTATTCATTGTGCCGTTAAAAGGGGGCAAAGCCCGTAAGTTGAAGTGCAATTTTGAGGATATGAATTCATGGCACTCATGGTCGCCCAATGGGAAATGGTTAGTATATGTTTCCAAGGCATTGGATGACTATTCTGATATGTTTCTGACACATATCGACGAAAAAGGAAATGCATCTGTTCCTGTTCTTATCGAAAATGCCAAACGGCTTTTCTGTGCTACTAACTATCCCGAATTCATGAACCGTGAACCTGGTTTTAAATTCCGGATGGATTACTCGTTCATCAATATTATGGACATCGAGGATGCGATTATTGCTGGCAATAAAGAGAAAGCTAAAGCTATGCTCGATCAGTACATTTCTCAAAAACTGGGTACGCCATTGGAATACCAAGAGGTAGCCCGTATGAAATTACTCCTGGGCGATGAAGCTGGGGCTGCCGAATACCAACTTAAAGGGGACGAGCTAGATAAGGAATTCTCAAAGATGGAGAAATAAGTTCGCATTCCCTGACCAGAAGACTGCAGGAACCCATACTTCTCAGCCGCCTTCTTATTAAACTCATGCAAAAGACGCACAAGTTGATTTCTCTAATAGTTCTTTTGATTTGAGTATTTTGATTTCAGAGGATAACTAAATTTCTATAAAAATTAGGAAAAGCAAAGTTACAATTGTGTTATGTACTGGTGGTTTTCCTTTGAATGTTATTTGTCTCCAATTACTATTTTCCCGTCTCTTGCAGCTTTTCTCTCTCCGGCAAGTTTTTCCTGAAATTCTGAATTTTGTTCTAAAGCTGCGGCCTCACGTTCACCTTTAAGTCTTTCTTGAAACGATTCTTCCTGTTCTTTTATAGCAGCGTTTCTTTCTCCTTTAAGCTTTTCTTGAAATGTTTTATTCTGCTCTTTTGAAGCCAATTTGCGCTCATTATTCAAAACTATTCTATCTGCCTCAAATGAATATTTATTAACCTCAATTTTATATTTGAAGTTTCTCATTTCAAGGCTATTTAACGGATTAACATCATTATTAGTGGTAAATGTTTCAAAAGTACCTTTTTCACCTTCAATAATATTTTTATCTAAATCGTGATATGCTAAAGGTGATTTGATAATGGTGTATTCATCCTTGTCCGTTTTTACAACGAATAGTGCATCTTTTAAAGTAACAATCCTGTTTTCGATAGAATTGTAAGACCCCATTTCAAAAACATTTTCAAAATTATTGAAAGCCAGAGGTTCAATTTTATGCTTCTCCAGAATCAGGAACCACCACTCTTTATCAAAGTTCATTAAAGTCTCTTTTGGCGAGTTCTTTTGACTAAAAGTAAGTGTAACAGCCAGCATCAGAACTAAAGGTACAATGGTAATTTTTCTAACCATTGATTTCATTGAGGAATTATTTTTTGTCATCATGATCAATCGTTTTTTTGTTAATGAGTAACTAAAATTACTAGCCAGGTATGTTGAATTATTCCGGAATACAAGATTTAATAAAACATTCTGATATGTTTTTAAGTTTTGTGTTTGCAAAACTTCATTATCAGCCAGATATTCATGATTTAATTGTATTTCTTTTTTCAAAATCCAAACTATTGGATTAAACCAAAAAATTATTTTTACTATTTCAACAAATAGTATATCAATAGAATGATGTTGATTGCAATGTGCTTGTTCATGAATTATCAAATCGTTATCTATTCGTCCTTTTTCATATTCTGTTTTACTTACGATTATGTATTGAAAAAAGGAATATGGCAGTATCTTTTGTTCTGATAAAACTATTCTTGGAGAGGTATTTAAGACTTTACCGGATTTGTTAATCATATTGATGATTCTCCCGAGATTAAAAACAAATCGTGCTAGTAAAATCAAGGAAATTAGAATATAAATGAATGATAATAAATCAATTAAGTTTATAATTCTATCTTTTTGTCCATTTACAATTGTCCCTTGTATCTTTATGTTACTTATTGATGATGAATAATCCTGAACATTTTGGTTTAATGGTAAACTAATACCTGTGGGAATTTGAAGCAAAGGTATTGTTAAGGAAAATATTATCGTAAACAATAAGTAAAATCTACTGAAATCTAACGACTTAGTATTTCTTAAAAGGAAATAATACAGAATATATAATACTGTAAGACTTAAAGTAGATTTGATAATATAAATTATCATATCATTTTTGTTTTTTGCTGGTTTTGAGTTTATTATCCACAATTTGTTTCAATTCCTCCAAGTCCCTGGTACTCAAATTAGTCTCATTTGTGAAGAATGATGCGAATTGAGAAGCTGAATCGTTAAAAAAGTCTTTAACAATGGAGTTGATGTGTTTTGAAAAATATTGATTTTTTATAATCAATGGATAATACTCTCTGTTGCTGCCATGCTGGTTATAGCCAACAAATCCCTTATCAATCATCCTTTTTAATAAGGTTGCCAGTGTAGTTGATGCAGGTTTAGGTTCCGGTAACTCATCAAGTAGGTTTTTCATGTATGCTTTCTCCAATTTCCAGAGGCATCTCATTACTTTCTCTTCAGCATTTGTTAATCGCATTATTCTATGTTTTAAGATAATACTCTACAAATGTAGAATATATTTTTAAGTTGTCAAATATTTTTTGACTTATTTTTTATCAAGCTTCTTTTTAGTTTCAATCAGGAATTCTTGTGTTTTAACTCTGAGGACTTCGTTCAGTTTTATCGAATCAGGATATAACTCGCGTCTAAGATCTTGATATTGTTCAATTATTTGTTCCAGCGATTTTATGATAGAATTAATCTCATATTTCGGAACAGTAAGCTTTAATGTTTCTATATCGGAATTATTAAAGTTAAATTCAACCTTTCTTAATCCTCGAGGCAATTGTCCATTCTTTAATTGCATTAGAGGAGCAATAACAGTAACCCTGAGATATGATAAAAAATCAAGTGTCTCGAAATATTCCCCTCTCCCTATTTTTAAGGTTGCATAATGAATCCAGGTCCAGAATCTGTCCTCAATCCATTGAAAATCCAATTCAGGCCATTGTGATTTTGTTGATTTTATTATCTCTGTCAGGATATTATCTCTTTCCCATAAAACAACAGGGTCTTCAACTCTTACCCTAAATTCTTCAGGTGTGACAAATTTAATATCCACATGCAGAAGCGGATTGTCGTACATACAGATCAGGACTCTTGGTTCTCCTACGTGCTCGCCTGTGAAGGCGTTTAGAAGATTCCCCAGACCTGATGCAAAGCTTATCATTTTGTTTTTGTTGTCGGAGAATCTTGTTTTTGATACTAAAATCAAATCAAGATCAGAATAATAATCCATCTCATTTGTTATCCATGAACCGCCAGCGGCCAATCCAAGCACATCCGGATTACTTCTAATTTTCTCAATAATCTGTTTAGCAAATTCCTTTTGTATCATGTTTCCAGTGAGTTATAATTGTGGCACAGAAGGCGATTGCATATACTGACCTGTCAGCGCCAGTATTTTTT
>CAZGDJ010000330.1:0-3536 GCA_964524635.1 uncultured Rikenella sp.
ACGTTATCAAGCAACTTTCGCTCGAAGCTACGTTTGCTCATGTTTACTTCTGATGTAAGTTTCATAATGCTTATATTATTTTTCACTTGCATTTGAGAAATTGCGAATCGGATTTCAGTGCCGCATTTATTCACCCTGGTTTTCATTTGATTAAGAAGAAAGTGTTCAATCAACGATATTTTATTTTCATTGATTTTCGTCTCACAAATCTTCTCCTGAACTTCTTTGATTTCTTTTCCAAAAATATAATCTAGATCAACAATAAGCCCTGTTATTTCTATAAGAGGAATTTTAATGAAAGGTGATAGTCCATCTGGATAGAACACTATAGCAACCATTCCTTCATTGCCGCTTTCAATGATTTCTCCATAGTTTTTTATCTGTCCAATTACGCATTTCCGGGGATGCGATATCCAGTCTTTATTTCCAGACTTACATTTCAGTGGTTGCTTGTAATGAAAAATGATAATCGGACAACCTTCAACGGCAAAATTTTGAATCTCATTTGGAGTTGTATTTAAACGTGTTGAGCTTTCATAAACCCAAATATGCTTAACAAATTGACTTAACGGGAATGTAGGAATTTTGATTATTTCCACTACAATTATTCAAAAGAATTACCTCTTAAAGATAGTAATATAACGATTCACTTTGTGGGAATATTCCTTGTACTCATCTCCATATTTTGAAGTAAGAAACTCTTCTTCCTGAATCATTATCAGGTGGTGCAATATCCACGAAATCACCAATAAAATAATATTGAAAATATTTGGCACAAAAAGAACCGACGAAATCAGGATGAGCAAAAATCCCAAATAAAAAGGATGACGACTAATTGAGTAAACCCCTTTAGTTTGTAATTGATGAGATTTGGATTCAGACAGTCCAAAAACCAAATCTTTCTTTAATCTGAAAGAAGTCAGTTCAGCAAGGGTTAAGCCTGAAAATAAAAGAATTAGTGCTATATAATCCACAAACTCCGGAAAATCAATAATTGTCGGGATTTGAACTTTTAACCCTTTTAAAAACAGAAAAATAATAATTATAAAAGGAAATATTTTTGCCATTGAAAAGAAAACAACCGGAATAGAGGGTCGACCAACAATTTGTTGTTTTTTCACAACTGACTCAACAATCATTACCAAAACCATTAAAAGAAGGACTGATGTAACAATCAAAATAGTAATATCAATCATACTATTTAGAGTTTTAATCTGTTAAACTTAAATCTTTATTATTAAAATGCTGTTTAAAGGCTGCAAATGTAAAGCTCGAATAATCTTAAAAATTGTAAAAATGCGACAAAATAATTTTCAAGTCCTCAGAAACCTGTCCATGAAGAAGGCACAGAGGCAAGAAAGATCAGATAGCTATCGGGATTTGCTTGTATATCGTTGCTTTCAGGAAAAGACTGACAAGAAGCTTTTTCATCTCCTTCACTTCACAACAGAATTCTGAGCTGACGTGGACAACATGCGTCAAAGATAAATTTGATATAACCCCCGTTTAGAAGTAAATTTGATCTGACCTATCTCAGGGATGATGTTTGATATACAATTAGAATCAAAATCCGGGGAAGTCAGTTTTTCTCCAATGACCCTGAGAGAAATAGTATTCTCTCCCCAATCCAACAGGAATGAATACTGCACAGTAATTTACAGTCATCGGGGTGAAGAGTTTATCGCCATAAGCCTTTCCGAACTCAGATATATCACTTCTACCCTGTCAGAGAGACTGATGACAATCGGACTGAAGACTGGCGACACTATTATGCTGGCTTCGTTCAGCAGCACCAACGAACTGGCTAATGCTCTGATATTTACCGCTGCGACATGCATCGGGATCAGGGTCTTTGTTCCCATTTTTCCCGAACCTGCCGAATTCAATAACTGGAAGGAAAAGACTGGTTTCAAACTTATTATGATGCCCTGGCAGGAAATACAAGAGAAGAAAGGTTTTGAAAGGGAAAAGGAGGTGATCAAAACTCTTCAGGAGAAATGCATGGAAAGCAATATTCCTTTTCTTGATTCATTCATGGACTTATCTGTTAATGAGCTTGTAAGGGAAGCATGTGACAATCATTCAGAGGTTTTGCCATTTGTAGCTGGCCCAGATGATATCTCACCTGATACTGAGGCTGTTATTTTCACAACTTCAGGAACATCAGGCATCAGCAAGCTCCTGGTATACTCACACCGTGCCTTCGCTGATTGCTGCCAGGCATGGGAAAAAAGTGATCTCTTCCGCAAAGATCTCTTTGGTAATCCTGGCTTCAGTCCGTTATTCACCCACACCATAGGTATAAGGACTTTCATAAACTGTCTCTGGTCTGGCAGTCCGTTTTGCATTCTCGTGACGGACTGGTTTCTGAGCAAACCGGAAGTTGTCAGATACCTGCTGATGAAGATGAACATAGGCCACTTCATTTCAGGACCAGCATTCTATAATACATTGCTTGAGCTCTTCAGGCAGTACCCTGAGCTAAAAACATGCATCACCCAGTCATTGCGGGCCGCCATATCCATCGGCGCCCCGTATGATGCAACAACCGCACAAAAGTTTAAATCTGCCACGGGTGTGACAATGATGAACGCTCTTGGGACCACTGAGACACTTATGGTTACGTTGAATTTGCCTGAAAACTCAGAACACTATGTATCAGAGAGCTTGGGTATGCTTCTCCCCGGTGTTACTATAGGCCTGAAGAAAACCACTGATGAATCAATCTATGAGTTATCTGTCCGGAGCGCTTTCCAGTCAGTACGGACCATAGGTGATAGTGGCCAGTCAGATTTCTTTGAAACCGGGGACCTTGTCAGATATGACGTGAACACCGGAAACCTTATTTACTGTCGCCGTAAATCCGGTGATTTTATCAAAGACGAATACGGGGTGAAAATCCCCCTGGATGCCCTTCGCAACTACTACAAGGATATATATGATGCAGCCTCATGGATAGAATGGATACCACTTGTTAACATACCGGGCCTTGCAGCCCTTATCTTTCTTCCGAAGGGAAAAGGGGACTTAAAACTAAAGGATATCTCAGCCCAGGTTAAAAGCATTAATGAAGGACTCAAAAGAAGCATAGAGCCATTTGAATATTCACACCGGCACCTGGAGCGTATCAGCGTCATTTATGATGAGGTGCCTCTTACAAGGAAAGGTACCGTTTCAAAAGATCAGATTTATAAGAAGCATAACCAGATCATTTCAGAACTCAGAAATCCATTTGTTTACAGCCAGTTAATAGAGCTTACAGAAACAGGCAACAGAAGCAATCTCTACAAGTTCTCCAACCCGGTCATGGCAGAGCTCCTGGAGGCTCTCAGGATGGATAAAGTTTATACAAAAGGAGAAGGTGATTATCTCTATTATACAGAAGGAGAGACTCTCCACCGTACCACTGATTTTGTCGGGGGATTCGGGGCAAACCTCCTGGGTCACAACCATCCGAAGATCAGGCAGGCTATTGACAGTTTCCTTGATTCAGGATATCCTGCTTTAAACAACCAGGGCAGCCAGTATTACTATCC
>CAZGDJ010000331.1:0-3525 GCA_964524635.1 uncultured Rikenella sp.
ACTACGAAGAGCCCTCCTGCCTTGTAATAAAAGTACAGGCTTACAAACAGCAACCATGCATGACACATGGCCCTTCTTTTTCCGATCAGTGCCAGAACTGCAACAACAACGAGGAAGAAAATCCAAAATGCAGGAGTTGTAAAAATAAAAGACTGGTGTGGACTATATTTTATCCCTGACAATATTGCTGACCTGCGGTTTTCTGACTTCCGGACCAGAGTATCATGAGTAACTTCAGATTCCCTGGGTAGAGCTGATGTGTCAGACATCTGTCCAAATATTGGCGCTTCCGCAATAAATGCATGTCTGTCCACAAAGAGATCATTGTAAAGCCGAGCTGCTATAGTGTCAGCTCCGGCATTAGAAAGGTGAGTCAGGTCATTAGATGCGAGAGCAGGTACTTTGTCATGCCATTTCACAATGGAACCGGTTCCGCCCATTGACTCCAGGGCATCCCAGAAAAATATTTTCGTTCTTTTTGCTGCACTTTTCTGCGCATCACGTATTGCAGGGATATTAGCAAACGAAGATATGGTATCACCCGATTTCTCAGCCATGTCAGTCAGGCTGACCAGCATCACAGGCACACCTCCTGATATTTTTTTCAGATAATCTATCTGTCTTATGAGGCCTTCCTCATAATAATGATAATCGTTCCTGACGTTCCTGACAACATTCAACCCATACAGCATGACAACCAGATCAGGTTCGAGAAGGCTAAGTGAATTTGCAAAAAGCCTGCTGTCAGTCATGACAAACTCAAGCCCTGCACTGCCACGGACAGGGACATTATCCACAATAATGCCGCTGTCACTTTCAATGCTGATAGCATAAATATCAGGAGAGATACGGCCTTTGAACTCGAGTGTAACTTCTGATACCGCTGGTAATGACGAATGAAACTCAGAAAGCCCGGCACCTTCAATTAAAAACCCTGATTTTATCTTTTGTCCACCTGATGTGATATTAATCTGGGTGGCATCCTTACATTTACCGTACAGGATCCTGAGGTGATCATATCTTGAAACTGCCTTATCAGCACCAGGAACAGTCGAGATCTTAACCGTGGCAACAACCGGAACATTCAGACTGTCTCCGGGTTCTGTAAATCTGCATACAGAGAGCATAGGACCCAGATTGTTGTCCGGAAGCACACCCTTTTCATAGTCAAGCAGTGTATACCTTCTCCAGTTAGACGAAGATTTTATGACAAAAGAGCGGGTGTACATCACAGGCATCACCGGTGATATCATTCCGGGGCCACTACCTCCCAATGAATCTCTCAGCAGTTTCCTCAACTGTGAAGTAATCCTGTCTCCCTCAAGCTGAGAATCACCATAAAAGATTATCCTTACCTGCCTGCCTGCCTCAAGTGAGTCTCTTATCAGACTTCCGGGTGAGTTTTCCGATGCAATCAGATCCGGTATATAATTTTTCAGAGAGCCGGCATCCGGACTAACTCTAATCGTATCAGTAACAATTGAAATATCATTACTGTCATCTTCAACAACAGTTACGCTGCCAGTTTTAAGAAAAGAATTAACCAGGCTGAATCGTTCCGGTGAAACCAGAAAGGCGAGCACGGATAATAACAGCACAACCGCAAAAAGAAACAGGAATATCCTGCCTGGGCGCATATAGTTGGTTATCAGATCTTTTTCCTGATCTTCAGCTTCTGTCCCACCTGTATCTTCGACGCATCAGAAATACTATTCAATCGCAATATATCTGTGGCTGTAACTCCGCTGAATTTTTTTGCGATATCCCATACTGTATCACCGTACCTTACGGTGTAATACTCAAAGCTGTTGTCAGCTGCAGAAGAGGATGAGAGTGCCGGTGTGGTTGATTCCACTGTTGTCACTGCCACGGCTGATTTGCCTATCATTTTCTGTTTATCTGCAAAACTCATCGTATTGATCTGGCTACACCTCTCAGCTTTTGAAGGATCGACGTACACAGCAAGTTTCTGACCTATGCGTATCGTATTGCGATAAATATTGTTCCAGTACCTCAGGTCTGACAACCCCACATTATACCATTCTGAAATAAAACCAAGGTTGTCACCCTCCTTTACTTCGTATATTATCTTGGTCTTTCCTTTTACATCAGGGGGCAGATAAGTTGACTGTGTTGGTGATGATGTCTGGTTAACGGTTGTCAGGTACTGTTCTTTCTTATAGCTGGTGATTGTGTCACTCATACTTATAAAATCACCCAGGCGATCAACAGGAAGTGTTATTGCCATCGGCCTGCTTTTCCCGGGGACAAGACCAGTTTTGTACTGAGGATTCAATGCCTTTAGTTCGTCAAGTGGAAGATCAAGTACGGTGGCAATCTGCTCAAGGTGGATATCAGTGTTCACAACAACGGTGTCAACGGCAAGCGGTATATCAACTGCAACAGGTTCAATATTGTGATCTTTGTAATAATTCATTGCATAAGTAGCTGCCACAAACTGTGGGATATATCCGCGTGTCTCTCTAGGTAACCTGTAGTATATCTCCCAATAGTCTTTACGGTTGCCTGATCTCCGTATAGCTTTGTTGACGTTTCCCGGACCGCAGTTATAAGCAGCAATAACAAGGATCCAGTCATGATAAATACCATACAAATCTTTGAGATACCTTGCTGCTGCATGGGTAGCTTTTACCGGATCGCGTCTTTCATCAACAACTGAGTTTATTGTCAGGCCATACATCCTGCCCGTACTGTACATGAACTGCCACAGTCCTGTAGCCCCTACCCTGCTTACTGCATTTGGATTCAGAGCCGATTCAATGACAGCCATATACTTCAGTTCAACAGGAAGCCCGTATGAGTCAAAAACATCTTCAATAATAGGAAAATAAAAATCCTGCAGACCCAGCATAACCCTGAATTTGTCAAGTTTTCGCTCAGTATAGACATGAATATGATTGCGAATAATATTATTATATGGCAGAACAATAACTGAGTTTATCCTTCCTATCCTGTCTTTATAAACTGAATCAGGCAGATTTGAATAAACAGTATCGGTGACATTGAAATCAGCATCCTCAAGTGACATCCTGATAAACCAGTTATTCAGCAGGCTGTCAAGGTCACGCTCAATACGCTCAAGTGAGTCATCATTGCGTATGATAATTGTGTCATTCTCAGCGTATAATGATGCAGGGAGGAGTATGAGCAGAAAGGCAAGTATCAGATTATTCAGTTTATTTCTCATGGCTTATCAGAAGTTTTTTACTATTGCTACTGTTATACCCGGATAGACACCTGAAGTGGTAAATGCGACAGGTACAACTGTGGTTTTCAGGTCATCGCTAATGTCATAGTCAAAGAGACTGGCATCAACATTGGCATCAATGATTGTCACCAGATACCATGCTGCAATACCGATGTATGAAAGATCGCGGTATTTGCGGTAATATTCAACGCCGCTTTTAAGAAGATCATTAACGTATGAATTAAGGCTGGGGTCATACAAATCAGAATGCAACATAGGGTCGTATTCTTCCTGGCTGTAATATAGTTTCAGATATT
>CAZGDJ010000332.1:0-3501 GCA_964524635.1 uncultured Rikenella sp.
GCTTGATAATGATCAGGCCGGATCAGTGGTACTGAACGATTTTTTCAGCAATGATCTGGGTGGCCATACATCAGGTAGGCTGACATATCCATTGTTTGTCAGTGAGCACGGTGAGCACACTATAACCTTAAGGGTATGGGACAATGTTAATAATCCTTCAACAGCCACACTTCGTTTTGTGGTTGAAACGAACGGCCGGTTCAGGCTCACTGATCTCTTGTGCCATCCAAACCCCTCAGAATCAGATGTATGGCTATCGGCAGGTCATAACAGACCGGATGAAGAAATCGATGTCACCGTTACTATTTTCAGCACCTCAGGAGCAAAGATCAGAGTGCTGAAAGAAAAAGTCAGCACCACAGGCTATCGTCTGCCCGATATATTATGGGACGGATGCGATGAAGCAGGCGGAAGACTGTCAAGTGGATTATATATCTGGCGGATCGATGCATCAACCATGGAAGGAGAAAAGGCATCTGCCTCAGGTAAAGTCATCATTTTGTAAGACAATACAATATATTACCTTTTTTTTTGTTTTATATTTGCAAAGCTGAATAAAATACTACAATGAAAAACAGATCGCTGATTATCATCTTCTTATTGCTTTCTCAGATCATCATACTGCCTGTCTCAGGGCAATCCAGGACTGATCTGAACGTGATTCAGACTGTTGTCCCATTCCTTACCATAGCACCTGATTCACGGTCCGGAGCTATGGGAGATGTCGGAGTGGCAATTTCCCCGGATGTTTACAGCATGCATTGGAACCCTTCAAAGTATGCTTTCATTGATGGCAACGGCGGTTTTGGGATGTCATATTCACCATGGCTCAGAGCCCTGGTGCCAGATATCAATCTTGCATATGCGAGCTGGTATTACAGGCTTGATAGTAAACAGGTTATTGCCGGTAGTCTGATGTATTCAGCACTAGGCCGGGTAGAATTTACATCAAACGGTGGCCAGGTTCTCCGTGATTTTAACCCCAATGAGTTTTCTATTGATGCAGCCTACTCACGACTTCTCTCTGAGCATTTTTCTGCCGCTGTTTCTTTAAGATTCATTTATTCAAATTTAACTGGCGGCGTTAGTACGGATAATACTGTAACAAAAGTCGGTTTAGCCTATGCAGCTGATGCTTCCGGTTATTATGTTACCGATATCCGCCTGGGATCTAAAAAGGGCAGTATTGCAGCAGGAGTCAATCTTTCAAATCTGGGTTCGAAGATGGGCTATAATGATTCACGTGAGCCTTATTTTATTCCGATGAACATGAGGCTTGGCACTACCGGAACCGTTGAATTTGACAGATACAATGCTCTCAGCCTTTCACTTGATATTAACAAACTGCTGGTGCCTACCCCACCGATATACAGCTATCCAGATTCTGTTATTGTTGACGGAAAAGACCCTAACGTGTCTATTCCTGTCGCTATCTTCCAGTCATTTATTGATGCACCCGGTGGTTTCAGCGAAGAGATTAAAGAGTTTACAGTTTCAATTGGTGCAGAATACTGGTACAATCAGCAGTTTGCCATCCGAGCCGGATATTTCAATGAAGCTGCAATGAAAGGTAACAAAAAATATTTCACTGCAGGTGCTGGTTTCAGGCTAAGTGTATTCTCACTTGATGTCTCATATCTTATACCTTTAAGGCAGAAAAATCCTTTGGCCAATACATTGAGATTCTCACTGGCGTTTGATTTCGATTCACTCAGGAATATAGCCAAAAAGTAAAACATGACCCTTCGCCAGAGAATCGGCCAGGGGATTGATTTTCACCGCCTTGAAACGGGACATGAACTCTGGCTGGGAGGCATAAAGATACCCTCACCGAAAGGGTGTGTAGCGCATTCTGACGGTGATGTTTTAATTCATGCTATATGTGATGCACTCCTGGGTGCAGCAGGTCTCCGCGATATTGGTTTTTACTTCCCCGATACATCAGAAGAATTCAGGGGTATCGACAGCAAGAAACTTCTTCAGCGATCTGTCAGCCTCATTTCAGATAAAGGCTACAGAATTGTGAATATTGACAGTACATTATGCCTTGAAGCGCCAAGAATTTCGCCATATATAGATGATATGCGCAAAACCCTGGCACAGACAGCCGGTATTACACCTGAAGCAATTTCAGTCAAGGCTACTACCACGGAGAAGATGGGTTTTACAGGCCGGGGGGAAGGCATTGTCGCAATGGCAATATGCCTTATCTCTGATAAAATGCCTGACAATCTTTAGGAAATCACCTCATCAATAAGATCATCATCAGCCTCAGACGGCAGTGTAACTACCAGACCGTAAGTACGCTCCATTTCACGTTTTATTGCAGAGAAGGCTCCTTCATTTCTGGCCCAGCTTCTGCGGGCTATCCCGTTGTTTACGTCCCAGAAAAGCATAGATCTCAGCCTCCGTTCTGCTTCAGGGGTACCGTCAAGCAGCATGCCGAAACCTCCGTTTATAACCTCGCCCCAGCCCACACCGCCTCCGTTGTGCAATGAGACCCATGTTGCACCCCTGAAAGAATCACCTATGACGTTCTGAACAGCCATGTCAGCTGTGAACTTTGAACCGTCATATATATTTGATGTCTCCCTGTATGGTGAATCGGTTCCCGATACATCATGGTGATCACGACCAATGACTATCGGAGCCTTTATTTCCCCGCTGGCTATGGCTTTATTAAATGCCGTGGCAATCAGTATTCTTCCAATGGCATCAGCATAAAGAATTCTTGCCTGCGAGCCAACTACAAGCTTATTATGTCCGGCCTCCTTTATCCAGTGAATATTATCTTCAAGCTGCTGACGAATTTCAACAGGAGAATCTTTCAATAGTTTTCCCATCTCATCTGCAGCAATACGGTCTGTTGTTTCCAGGTCGGTCTGTTCCCCTGAACAGCAGACCCATCTGAAAGGACCAAAGCCGAAATCGAAATACAGAGGCCCCATAATATCCTGTACATAAGAAGGATAGCGAAATCCCCCCTTGCCGTCTGACATGTCTGCTCCGGCCCGTGAAGCCTCAAGAAGAAAAGCATTGCCATAATCAAAGAAATATGTTCCGTGAGCTGCATGCCTGTTAATGGCATCTACCTGGCGTCTTAACGAGGACTGAACCATATCACGGAACTTTTCAGGATCTGCAGACATCAATACATTCGCTTCGTCAAATGAAATCCCCGCAGGGTAATAACCGCCGGCCCATGGATTATGAAGCGAGGTCTGGTCAGAACCGAGATCTGCCCAAAGCTCTTCATCAGCAAAACGCTCCCACAGGTCAACAATATTTCCATGATATGCCAATGAAACAACCTCATTTTTCTCTTTTGCTTTCCTGACGCGTCTGATAAGCACTTCGAGGTCCTCAAAAACCTCGTCAACCCATCCTTGTGAATGCCTCGTAATGATTGCCTTAGGATTAACTTCAGCAATAACTGAGATAACGCCGGCAATATTACCTGCTTTTGGTTGTGCTCCTGACATTCCGCCCAGTCCGGAGGAG
>CAZGDJ010000333.1:0-3480 GCA_964524635.1 uncultured Rikenella sp.
CCAATCAGGTACTGAACTTGGCAACTATCCCTTCATAAATGTCTTTCTTAATCTAAAGCTGAAACGGACAAGATTCTTTATAATGTTTGACCATGTAAACTCATACTACACAGGGTATGATTATTCTCTTGTGCCTGATTACCCTATGAATATCAGGATGTTGCGATATGGTCTTGCCTGGACTTTCTATGATTAAAAATTTTACTATTTTTGCGCCCTTAACTTTTTTAGGTTTAGAGTAGTCATAATAGTAAAATAAAAATTCAGGTTTTGAGTAAAATCATTTCGGTATTATTTATTGTTTTTCTGACAATCGGGTCCTGTAAAAGGG
Organism: uncultured Rikenella sp.; assembly: GCA_964524635.1. Lineage (GTDB taxonomy): Bacteria > Bacteroidota > Bacteroidia > Bacteroidales > VadinHA17 > SR-FBR-E99. Next base: position 332 of record CAZGDJ010000333.1, read on the forward strand.
TTGAAGAAAAGGTGAGTGTGATATCACAACCAGAGCATGATCTGGAACAGATTGTTGCCTCCGGAAAGCTAAGGGCTGTCACCAATATGAACCAGACAAGCTATTTTATTTATAAGGGTGAGCCTATGGGTTTTCACTTTGAGCTTTTGAAAAAATTTGCTGATCGTCTTGACATTGAGCTTGAAATAAAAATAAGCAACGATATTGATGAAGCCCTGCAGATGCTTGAGAGAGGAGAGGCAGACATCATGGCTATTGGTCTGACTGTCACCGCTGAGCGTAAGGAACAGATACAGTTCACAAATCCTATCATGCAGACAAGGCAGGTTCTGGTACAACGTAAGCCAAACGGATGGCAGAAAATGACAACCGATGGCATTGAGAAGCGATTGATACGCAATCAGCTTTTTCTTTCAGAGCGGACTATTTACGTTCAAAAAGGTTCTTCCTATGCTCAGAGACTTCAAAATCTTGAAGGTGAGACAGGTGGTGATATTGATATAATTGAGGTGCCGTTTGATGCTGAAGAACTGGCACGACAGGTGGCACGTGGTGAGATTGAATTCACAGTATGTGATGAAAACATTGCCAGCATCATGTCTTCATTGTATGATAACCTTGATTACAATACTCCGGTAAGCTTTCCGCAAAAACTGGCCTGGGGTGTTCGCAAGGATGGATCCGCTAATCTTCTTAATGAGCTTAACTCATGGATAACCGGTTTCAGCACCACGGCAGAGTACAGAAATCTTGAGTCAAAATATTTCAGGGGGGTGAGAACGGCACGGATTGCCAGTTCGGAGTACTTTTCAACTGAGACCGGGAAAGTCTCTCCCTACGATGAGATTATAAGACAATACAGTGATTCAATAGGCTGGGACTGGAGGCTGGTAGCTGCCCTTATATATCAGGAGTCAAGATTTGATGCCTCGGTGGAATCATCCAGGGGAGCTTATGGACTGATGCAGGTAATGCCATCGACGGGAGAACGTTTCGGACTCGATGTGACAGGATCGGTTGACAATAACGTTAACGCTGGTGTCTGTTACATTAAATGGCTTAATACCTTCTTTGATGACAGGGTTCCCGACCCTGCAGAAAGAATTAAATTCATACTTGCATCATATAATGCCGGCCAGGGTCATGTTCTTGATGCTATGAAACTGGCAGAAAAGAATGGCCTCAATCCTGAAAAATGGGATGATAATGTCGCTCTGTATCTGGCACGAAAATCTGACCCTGCCTTCTATTATGACCCGGTGGTAAAACACGGATCTCTTAAAGGGGCAGCAGTAAACAGATATGTGGATGATATTCTGGAAAGGTACGAGCATTATAAAAACATCAAGTAACCCTGATTTGCCGGAAGATTACTTTTGATTATTCCCGGGCAGTTGCCGGGATTTTTATTTATGCACCTTTCTAATGAATTCTTCAACTTCCGGTACCCCACCCTGGTAGACAAGGTATCCGTTGTAAGGCTCTCTCTCTGTTATTTCTCCATTGACAGGCGTCAGCATTATTCTGCGAACCTCTTCAGGATCATCGGTCTGTCCCAGTGCCCAACCCAGCTTAACCCATGCCACCTCAGGGAGCATATTTCCGAGAGGTATAACGCCCTTGGCCATCATATCACGGCCTGTTTCATAAACAAACATATGTACATATCCCCATATTGTCTGAAGAGTCATAAAGACTGAGACATTCTCCTTCTGTGCCCTTTCCAGTGCCGGGTATAATTCCCTGTTTACGTGTCCCAGGCCTGTCCCTACAATGATTATACCCTTATATCCCATATCAATCAGTGAATGCATCATTTCAACCTTCATATGAGGGTAGTAATACATCATTGTCACATTCTCATTGAAATATGGAAGTATCCTGACCTTTCGGTCATTACGCCGCTGGTTAAAGTCTTTTTTGACAGGTTTCACCTCTCCGCGTTTAACAGTGGCAACAGGGATATCGCCAATTGTCCTGAACGTAGATCTGTAAGAACTGTGCATTTTTCGTACCCTGGTACCACGATGAAGAAATCCATATTCATCACTTGTCGGTCCGAACATGCAGACCAGCACCTCTGCTATGTCACCATGACCGGCTGCCGTAGTTGCATGGATGAGGTTCAGTGCAGCATCTGATGAAGGCCTGTCGGAAGAACGTTGAGACCCTACCAGGATGATGGGAACAGGTGAATCCTGCACCATAAATGAAAGTGCTGCAGCGGTATGATGAAGAGTATCAGTGCCGTGTCCGATAACTATGCCGTCAATGCCATTGGCAATCTCTCTTCCAATAGCTTTTGCAAGTATTTTATATTGGTCAGGGCCCATGTTCTCACTGAAGACACCAAAGAGTTTTTCGGTTGTTATATTGCAGACATCAGCCAGCTCAGGTACTGCACCGTATAATTCACCCGGGGAGAAGGCGGGGATAACTGCCCCGGTGCGGTAATCAAGTCTTGATGCAATTGTCCCTCCTGTGCCCAGGAGTTTGACATTGGGCTTGTCATCAGAATAAGGAAACTCTTTCTCAGGTATCTTGTAGTTGGCTTTATTATAACCTGTTTCCTTCATACCGGTTATAGTCATAATATCAATACCGATATTATAGCCGCTTTCAATTTTTATGACAATGTGGAGGTCATCATTGTTCTCCGACCTTGGCAGGACTGTCCCTTTGAAAAGCCCGCGCGTTGTGTCAATTTCTGTCTGACCCCAGACACGTACGTTATACTTCCTAAGCACTTTAAGTGCTTCGCCCCTGTAACCCTGGAAAAGATCTTCTGCCATCTTTATTAGTTTGACATTTCGGGAAAATTTTCAACTACTTTTCTGACTTCGGCAAGCCTTATATTCCCAAGAGCATCCATGTGAATTCTTCCCATAATCCAATTGATGACTGCTTCACTGTTGCCATTATAGCATATTTTCCCGAATTCATTTTTAAGATCCCCAATACGTGACTTTATCCTGTTAACATCATATTTTTTGTGACCGATCTCAGCTAGAATGTTTGCATAGTCAGGATTCCTGGTTGATACAACATGGGGCAACATGACCCTTACTACAGGTGGCAGAAGCTTATTCTTCCTGATGAATCCAAACAGTTCATACAGAGTTTCATTGCTGAAATCATTTATTGTCTTA
>CAZGDJ010000334.1:0-3461 GCA_964524635.1 uncultured Rikenella sp.
ATAAAATTAATCATTAAACAATATCAGATAAGGGCGATAAGTCAATAAATAGCCGGGTATTAACTAGATGCTATCCAGGAAAGAGATTATTCTTGTCATTGATCTATTGTATTCAAGCAACTCAAATGCTTTATTGTAGCCGTTCGCAGCAATGACATTCATCTGTTCATCATTCTGAAGCATGTATTTTATCTTGTCAGCAATAGATGCAGAATCACCACATTTAGCAATAATGATCTCATTATTATCAGTGAAATATGATTCTATTTCTCCAAAGTCAGTTGCCAAAACAGGTTTCTTAAGTGCCATATATTCTCCCAGCTTTGTCGGAAACCCTGCCTGAGTCTGAATATTACTTGGACGTGTAATTGCTAATAATTTACACTGTGACAAATAGGTCCTTACATCTTCATAGTTTACTAATCCTGCAAAGTGAACAAGGTCTTTAATCCCCATCTTTTCGCACACCACTTCTAACTCAGGAATCATGCTTTTGCCAAACGGGGAGTCTCCAACGACTACCAAAGAGACCGGCATTTGTTCTTTCAGGAGACTAATAGCTTGAAACAAATAAATTAACCCATCCTTTTCTCCGGGAGTTCCGCTATATCCTATAGTATAATTTTCCGGCAAATGAGGGGTATCCCAGAACTCAAAGTCCGTCAGGTTTGGCTGAACGAGAATCCTGTTTTCTTTTACTCCTTTCTTCAGGTAAACATCCTTTAGGAAATTGCTGAAAACTATAAGTCCGTCGGACAATGGGTTGAGACGATTAAAGGGTATGATAAATCCATTCCACTTAAGCTTATTGATAATACCGGGAAAATTTGCCTTATTGAAATATTCAGGCACAAAAGTAACGACCCTTAATCTGAAGAGAAGCTTTGTCAGATATAACAAAATACTATGGAAGAAATCAGCCTGATAAATGAAAATTGTAAGTTTTTTCCTCCTCCTGATTATTGAGGGTAGTATAGATAAGACGCAAAAAAAACTGACCAGATCGTCTACAGCTTTTAACAGCCAGTTTTTAGGTCTTTTGCTCAACCCAAGGTAGCTATAGGATACGCCATATGAGGTTTCATTATGCTTAAGAACCTTTTCCGGAGTGCCCCTGAAAGCAAAACCTCTTGTCAGATATACTTTTACTGATTTCCCTTTTGACATCATTCCCTTGCAGAACAGGTTAAGAAACGCAGCTCCTGCTCCTCCGGAAGGAAAATTCGATGATGTAAAGAGAATGTACTCCTGGCTTATTTTCATACGATCATTCGTCACTTGTTCATTTTTACTTAACACCATATAGCCATGACCTTAAAACTCTTTATTTCTGACAGCCTGCAAAATTAACATTTTTTAAGGTATATTTTGTAATTTATTATCTCCGGCAAACTTGAAATTGCTAAAGTGACATTAGTACCTTCCAATAAAGTAATGCCCAAATTACTCATTTACAGTTTGATCCGGAATATAAAGTCCTTCTGAACCTTTCCCGGACAACAATTGCATCTTCATTATCTTTTGCCAATTGTTTAGCCTTTTCTCCAAGATACTTTCTCAGGTCATGATTTGACATCAATTCAAGGATTGCCTTTGAAAGTGTAAAATCATTCCTTTCAGTTACAACATATGCCCATCCAGATTTGAGTGCATATTTAGCAGTTGCAGTTTCCTTTGGCGAGTACACCAGCACAGGTGTGCCTGAAATCATGTATTCAGATATTTTAGTCTGAAATGAATATCTCAGAAACCGTATGCTCCTTTCATCAAAATCTATTGGCAATACTAACAGATCGGCGCGGGAAAATTTCTCGGGCAATTCAGCGTATGATGTTGGTTTTAGCCATTTAACATTATCACTGAAACTTACTTTTTCATCCAGTTCGGTTATATCCGGTGACTGTATATAAAAAACAATGTTTTTGTTTTCCTTAGCCATATCATTCACAACCCTGGCAATGTCAACAATAGAATCTTTCATTCCCAATCCTATCCGGCCTGCATATAAAATTGTAAACTGATCGCCGGGCATCCAGTTATTTCTACTATGTGGCAACCAGGTATTGGTATCGATAGGGTTATGAAACGGGATAAAATCCCTTCCATATCTGTTTTTATACTCCTCGCTCATGGCATTCCCGATGCTCATTAGAACTGATGAACGATTAATTAAACTGTTAAACTCAGCTTTTATTTTCTTTTTCCAATAGAAATGCAGCAAACCCGGTCTGTTAATTAAAGAAATCCAGTCATCCATGAAATGCAAAGCGACAGGTTTATTTAGTTCCTTTGAAACGTCCAAAACAAAACGGATAGCGCTTCTTGATGCGAGCTGAGAATAAATTATATCCGGATTGAATTCTTTCAGCCAATCTCTGAGTTCGGGAGTAATCTTAAATTTATAGAGAAAGTTATATAATCCTAAAAAATCCAGGACGATTATCAGTAAGTTATAGAATTTCTTATATCTCCCCGGAATAACAGACGGCAGCTGATTTCCGGTACTACCATTAACAGGTTTCTTTACTGGTCCGCAAAACACTTTTGGCAGTACAATATTTAAAGGAAAAGGATGAAGCTTGCCATTAAAGCCTAACTGGTAGTAATTTTCACATATTGAAAAGTCGGCTTCAAAACTTACATTTGCGTTTGTTACCAGTGCTATTTTGTCCTTTGGCCAACCTTTGAATAAATTGGACATTGTTATCCCACCTCCGCTTTTATTATTAAAAGGATTGCCAAGAATCAGCGTCCTGGGATAATTAACGTGATCAGTAGTAACATCCATATTTCAAGATTTCTCAAAAAGTGCTTTTATTTCTTCATCCGATTTTTCTCTTACGGATTTACTGTAACAGAGACCGACTGATATCCAGATTATTATGTATGTCAGAGAGAAAATATTCACATAAGTTGGGTATAAGAATACCGTATATAGGAAGATCCAGATAGCAGAAGCTTTGGTCAATACATTTTTCGAAGAAAATAGTCCAAGGAAAATTGCAGGAATTGTGATAAGCAGATAAAGAAACAGGCTAATAAACCCGCCTTTTAACACAATCTGAAGGTATCCGGTTTCAATTACCGATCTCTCCACTGTGACACTACCGACCATTTCATCAATTCCAGGACAATAATACTTGCCATTTATACCTCTGCCAAAGATCAGATCGATTGTGCTCATGTCTGCCCAAAAATATCTCTCAACTCCCTTTCTGGTATCATCATCAATCCTGTTCGTTATCAGGCCGAAGGTTCCTGACTGGTTTTTAGAATAGGTTGTATATGCATAAAACACGACAAAACATAAGAGAGCCACTGATATCAGGACCTTCAGGACCCTGCCTTTATTGGTAAAATAAAACATTATGTAAGAAAACACCATGAAACAAAGAGACATGAACATTAAGCCTCTTCGCGCCCTTATTGTGACTATCAGAAAAGAAAAAATCAGCAGGAAT
>CAZGDJ010000335.1:0-3458 GCA_964524635.1 uncultured Rikenella sp.
TGATTTTCATTTTGTTGGGCACACTGCTCTGTGTGACTGACTGACCGGAGGATTACCAAACAGCTTATAGAAACAGTTCAGGACTGGAGGAGAAGGTATACCCTAAAGAGTTCAGGGTTCAGAGTTCAGGGTTAATTAAACCAGACGATGAAGATAACTAAGTTCGAAGATCTGGAAATTTGGCAATTATCAAGAGATTTATGCAAAAGGGTATATAGCATCACGTCCAGAGAACCTTTTCAAAGTGATTTCAGGTTTCGTGATCAGATAAGGGCATCATCAGGGTCTGTATCAGACAATATCGCCGAGGGATTTGATAGAGGCGGGAATAAAGAATTCATTCAGTTTTTATTTGTAGCAAAGGGATCTTGCGGAGAAACCCGAAATCAATCATATAGGGCTTTTGACTGTAATTATTTAACCAAAGATGAACTGGATGAACTATTATCCAGTACTGATATGTTGTCACGGAAGATTACCAACCTGATAAAGCGACTTAAGGAATCAGAACACAAAGGTGTCAAATATGACTAGCCCTGAACCAATTCGGAACAGTTTTAATTCTCAGCCCTCAATCACTTTTGCAATATGTAAACTCTTAACCCTGAACATTTTTGATACAGCTGTGAACCCCAATAACATACCATTTTTACAGACTTAAAACGCTGAACTCTAAACATTTTTCATATATGGAAACCCCCAAGAAACTCACCCCTCCTGCGGATGACATTGACATCAAACGCTACCTTTCACTTTTTGCAAGTAACTGGCTGTGGATTGCCGTGGCGATGTTCATTGCGTTGTCACTGGCATACGCTTTCAACCGTTATACCCCGCGTGTTTATAATGTCAAAAGTACGCTCCTTATCGAGGAGTCGCAGAACACCGGCACCATTGCCAACCTTGATAAACTGATGCCCAGCGGTGACTACTACGGTGCATGGCGAAACCTGGTAAACGAGGTGGCAATACTTGAATCGTATGCACTCAATTACAGGGTCATGGAGGAGATGCCGGAGTTTCATATTGCTTATGTTCCTATAAGAAAGTACGGTTTGCAGGGACAGCGAATGTATAAGACCTCGCCCTTTATTGTGAATAAACTATCTGATGAACAAACTGAAGGCGTGCAGGTATTACTTCATTTTACCGGACCTGACACTTATTCTGTTGAAGTTGACCCGGATGATTTACCGGACGGGCCGGCGATCGATAAGACGAAAAACGCGAAACGCGGAACGCAAAACTTGAAACGTAGTTATAAGCTTGGAGAGCCGTTCACTGACTATGGATTCAATTTTGTCATTGAGAAGCGTGACACGTCAAAATCAGTTATTAAAGCCGACAGTAAATATCTAATTTGGTTTGAGTCACCTGAGAACCTGGCTAACCAGTACCGTTCAAACCTGACTGTCAAACCCGTGAAAGAGAATGCATCGGTTTTTGCGCTCTCATGTAACGGTTATTCACCTGAGCAGGCCGCAGACTACCTGAACAAGCTTATGGAGCTGTACGGGACACAGGGACTGGAGTGGAAAAACCGTGCTGCTGAAAGCACCATACTTTTCATAGAAGCTCAGCTGGGGCTTATCTCCGACTCGCTGGTAAAAGCCGAGAGCTCCATGGAGAGCTTCAGGCTCAATAACCGTTTTGTTGACCTTACCCTTGAGGGCTCTCTGGTGCTTCAGAAGCTTGAGAAGTTTGAGAGTGAGAAGAATGCCCTGGGCATGCAGATGCAGTATTATGAGTATCTTCTTGATTATCTTGACTCACGTGAGGAGAGTAACATTGTTATCTCACCCAGCGTCATGGGGGTTACTGATCCGGCTCTGATAAAGCTTGTTGAAGAGTTCTCCGTGCTGCAGCAGAAAAAGAAGCAGATGGCTTATGCCATGAAAGAGAACCTGCCGCAGGTGGAGCAGGCCAGCCAGGAGATAGAAGGAGCCAGGGCGGCTTTGCGCGAGAATGTCTCCAGCGCTATAAGCCAGCTTAAGCTCGCTTCAAGAACCGTCAATGAACGTATTGCGAAGGTAGAAAAGGATCTCGACAGGCTGCCCGGCACAGAGAGAAGCCTCATAGGCATACAGCGCAAGTTCGATCTTAATAACTCTGTTTATACATTCCTGCTTGAGCGCCGTGCCGAGGCCGGTATTGCACGTGCCTCTCAGCTGTCTGATAACCGCATCATCGATCTGGCGGTACCGCGTAACAGCAGCCTCATAAAGCCACAGACAATGAAGAACTATCTTATTGCAGTGATGCTGGGGCTTTTAATACCCATAATGCTGATTGTCCTTCTTGACCTGTTAAATAATAAGATCATCGGCCGGCATGATATTGAGTCTATTACAAAAGCGCCTATCCTCGGGTTCATAAGTCATTCCGATTATGAGGCAGACATACCTGTAATTGAAAAACCTGGCAGCACACTGGCAGAGTCATTCAGGGCAGTGCGAACCTCATTGTCTTTCTTTACAGGGCAGACCAAGTGCCCCATACTTGTCGTCAGTTCACCGGTGAGCGGCGAGGGCAAGACCTTTGTGTCAGTGAACCTTGCTACTATCATTGCCATGATGAACAAGAAGGTGCTGATCATTGGTCTCGATATGCGTAAGCCGCGTGTTCATACTATTCTCAATCCGGGTAATGGCAACGGTCCAGGCATGAGCAGTTACCTGAGCCATAATGCTGAGTTTGAAGATGTCATCATATCAACCAAAGTACCCAACCTTTATTTTGCCCCTTCGGGAACGCCACCGCCCAACCCTTCGGAGCTGATAGGCTCTCCGCGCATGACAGAGTTCATCGCCAGGGCCCGTAATGAATATGATACCATACTCATTGACACCCCGCCAGTGGGTATCGTCACCGATGCATTGTTGCTGGGCTCCATCGCCAACGTAACACTTTTTGTGATACGGCAGCGTTATACATCCAAGGGATCTATTGAATTGCTTGATGAGATATACAGAGGCGGTGAGATGACAAACGTGTCGCTGCTTGTCAATGACATCTCAGCCTCAGGCTATTATGGCTATGGACTGCGCTACGGATACACTCTGGGATACGGACATAAGTATTATGATCCGGGTAATTACTATATTAAGGGAAAAGAGAAGACGGCGGGGTATTATACAAATGATTAGGGTTCAGGGTTCAGGGTTCAGGGTTTGACTCCTTAATGGCAGTAGTTTAACTGAATAGTTGTACTTTTCTTGTCTATGTTCAGTGTGACGTGGCACCGGCACGCTAAACGCTAAACTCTAAACGCTAAACGCTAAACAGTTAAAAAAAAACATTACTTTTATAATTCGAATTAACAAGAGAATGATATGAAAGCTTTCTTCACCTCTATGCTATTTCTTTCCCTGACCTTCGCTTCTGCCTTCGGGCAATGGGGCGGCAGGATAGGAAAGACACCTGCCATAACTCACGACTGGCGGACTGGATTTGTAAAT
>CAZGDJ010000336.1:0-3452 GCA_964524635.1 uncultured Rikenella sp.
GTATGCAGGCTCTGTGTATGACCCAGCGCAGCAGCCATTGCTTCAATACAGGTTCGACCCACATTATTATACGGATCCTGTTCTGTTAGACTCCATCCGGAGGTCTGACAATGGGTTCGCAATGCCATTGATTTAGGGTTCTTCGGATTGAACTCACTAACCAGTTTTGCCCACAGCATGCGCGCTGCCCTCATCTTGGCTATCTCCATGAAGAAATTCATGCCTATTCCCCAGAAGAAAGAAAGGCGGGGGGCAAAGTCATCAATGTTAAGACCCGCATTTACTCCTGTGCGCAGGTACTCAAGACCGTCAGCCAGAGTATAAGCAAGTTCTATATCAGCTGTAGCTCCTGCCTCCTGCATGTGATACCCGGATATAGATATAGAGTTGAATTTGGGCATCTTCTCCGATGTAAACTTGAATATATCGGCAATAATCCTCATCGAAAATGCCGGTGGATATATGTAGGTGTTTCGTACCATGAACTCCTTGAGAATGTCATTTTGTATAGTGCCCTGCAGCTCTTCAATTTTAGCACCCTGCTCAAGCCCTGCCACAATGTAGAAAGCCATTACAGGCAACACTGCCCCGTTCATGGTCATCGAGACAGACATTTTATTGAGAGGTATATGATCAAAAAGGATCTTCATGTCAAGGACTGAGTCAACAGCCACTCCGGCTTTGCCGACATCGCCCACAACACGCTCGTGGTCAGAGTCATAGCCCCGATGTGTTGCAAGGTCAAATGCAACAGACAGACCCTTCTGCCCGGAAGCCAGATTACGGCGGTAGAAAGCGTTTGATTCTTCAGCAGTTGAGAATCCTGCATATTGCCTGATAGTCCAGGGCATCATTGCATACATGCCTGAATAGGGACCGCGAAGGAATGGAGGAAGTCCGGCAGCATACCCCAGATGTTCCATTCCTTTCAGGTCTTCCTGAGTATAAACACTCTTTACCTTAATGCGTTCCGGAGTATCCCATCCATCTGTGATTCCATTATCCTTTTCCCATTTTGAAATATTCTTTAATGGAAAGGAAATTTTCTCCAGATCGTGTTGACTATATTTTGGTCTTCTATTCATACCAGGTCAGTTATTCCCATTTTCTTACTGAACATCTTCAATGTCTCCAGAACATTGGAGCGAATGCTTATAAAGTGCTCTATCCCTGCTGCTTTCAGGTTATCGATACCGGGAGGATTGCCGGCAATTACCACAATTGACCTGCCAGCTGTAAGAGTGAATATGTCATGTGCAACAATTGCATAATCGTCATCAGAGCTGCAAATAACAATAATATCTGCTTTTGCATCAATAGCGGCGTTTACTCCCTCCCCGGCAGATTCAAAGCCATTGTTATCAATTACTTCATATCCCGCACATGCAAAGAAATTGGATGAGAATTGTGCTCTTGCCCTTCGCATATTGACGTCACCTATTGGAAGGATAAACACAACAGGCCGGTGGTCAGATTTCTCTGTGGCCATCCTCAGTTTTTCAAAATCAAGTGAACCGCGTGTGGGTGTCACCTGGTCAATATCACCTTCCTTATTTGCTTTATCTTCAAAAGCTCTTCTCAGGTCTGCTATTGACGTGTGTTGCTCCGTGAAATTAGGATACTGGTTTGTCCCAAGTATTATCTCGCGACGTTTAGCCACATCATCTTTTCGAATAGCGGCTGTTTCAGAAATTTTTTTTTGTATCAGGCCTTTTTTTACGGCCTCAAGAAATCCGCCCTCGCTCTCAGTCTCAAGAAACAGCGTCCATGCCTGCTGAGCAATGATAGCGGTAAGTTTCTCTATATAATATGAGCCTGCTGCCGGATCTGCCACTTTATCAAGATGAGATTCCTCCATAAGAAGAAGCTGCTGGTTGCGTGCCAGACGTTCAGAGAATTCATCAGGGGTTTTATAAATGATATCAAAAGCTTCAACAGTAATTGAGTCTGATCCGCCGATTACAGCTGACATTGCCTCAGTCTGTGTTCTAAGCAGGTTGACATGAGGATCAAACAAAGTTTTATTCCATCTGCCGGTAACTGAATGCAGAGACATCAGGGCGCTATCATCGTGCTTGATGCCATACCCTTTTACAATCAAAGCCCAAAGCATACGTGCAGCTCTGAGTTTAGCACATTCAGGAAAGAAATCAGGTCCCGTTCCAAAGCTGAACCTGATCTTTGATGCAGCTATTTCAGGAGAAATCCCTCTTGATGTCAGGGAAGCCATATATTCATTACCCAATGACAGGGTATAAGCAAGTTCAGCAACTATTCCGGCCCCGGCATTACTGAAAAGTGTTCCGGAAGGGATAACGCACCTCAATCCCGGGATAGCTACTGCCTCTTTCACAAGCGCTGCCAGGTAATCAAGGCCCTCATTAATCGTGACACAGAGTTTTCCATTTGCAACAAGTCTTCCAAGCGGATCTGCAGCAATAGAACCATTAACCTGTGACAGGTTGATCTCTGATGCCCACATCACTGAGATCAGGGCAGCAAGTAGTTCTCTTGCTTTGCCCGCTGTCGCAAAATTCAGTTCTACGCTTTCACAGTGAATGTCTTTTAAAAGAGATCTGATATTTTCAACATTAATTTCTTCAGGATCCTCAATAATAAAACCCAGGGATGTTACTCCCTTCATAAGAATATCAAGGGCTTTGTTATTTGCCTCTTTGAAATCGGTTACACTGATATCCTGCCTGACAAGCCATGTATTATGGTTAACGCGGTCACCTCTGACAAACGGGAAGTCGCCGGGAAGGCTGTTTTTAAAGTTTAGTTTTTCAACATCCTCCTGTCTGTAAAAGGGCATCACGTCGAACCCTTCACGGGTCTTCCAGACAAGTTTCCTTGAGAAATCGGCTCCCTTCAGATCAGCGGTTATCTTTTCCATCCACTTCTCTGTGGTCACAGGAGGGAACTTCGCAAAAAGCTTTTCTCTTTTACTCATCAGGTGAAGTATTTGTGACTATACAAAGTAATGGGTTATTAGTCCATATAATCATGCCTTTTGTCATGCAATGTCATTGCCTGCCACCAAACTCCATCAGGAAAGATTTGATGAATTCATCTATGTTACCATCAAGTACTGCCTGCACATTGCCCGTTTCATAGCCTGTACGCAGATCCTTCACCATTTTATAAGGGTGAAGGACATAGGATCTTATCTGCGAACCCCATTCAATCTTCTTTTTGGCACCTTCAATCTTAGCCTGTTCCTCCTGGCGTTTTCTCAGCTCCATTTCATATAGATATGACCTCAGAAGTCTTAGAGCGTTTTCCTTGTTCTGATTCTGCGATCTTGACTCCTGGTTCTCAATGACGATACCTGTCGGAGCATGTCGCAGACGCACTGCAGTCTCAACTTTGTTCACATTCTGTCCACCTGCCCCTGAGGAGCGATATGTTTCCCAGGTTATATCGGCCGGATTTATTTCAATTTCAATAGC
>CAZGDJ010000337.1:0-3426 GCA_964524635.1 uncultured Rikenella sp.
TGCCGCCCTTGTATCAATAAAAATGGAAACTCCCGGCCCGTTCAGTGGTACACTTGAAGATGTTAACAAACGACTGAAAGAAAAACATTCCTGAAAAGACCAGATATGATTAATTAAACTTGGTTCAGATTCTGTCTTATTTGCCGGCTTGATGTAGTATCCTATTAAATTTTGACATTTGCTTCTATGTTCTCGTGGAAATTCAAAATTATCACGCTGTCAGCTTTTTTGTTTGTCCCGATAATTTTATCCGGTCAAAATCCAGAGCTGCAGGTTCAAAGGGTTAATACAGATTCCGTTAATCAAAATCCTGATCCATCCGGGAAGCCAATTCTGTATAAACAAGGTGCCGGCTCGATAGAAGAATATGTTCAGTCAAATCAGGCACCTCCTTCTGAAAAAATATTTCTGCATCTTGATCGCAGTTCCTACCTTCAGGGCGATACTATCTGGTTTAAGGGTTACTTATGGTACGGGTATGATCAGTTCCCTGATACAACAAGCAGTATCCTCTACGTTGACCTTCTCGATTCTAAAGGCAAAATTGAACTATCCAGAAAAGTTCTTGTTCAGAACGGAACATCTGAGGGAGATTTCACTCTTGATACCACAATATTTCCGGGAAGATATATCATTCGTGCCTATACCCGGTGGATGCAAAGTAAAAACTCAGGGGAACCATTTTACCAGAATATAACGGTTAACCCGGTCAGTCAGTATTTTCAGCTGGAATGTGATCCTGTAATAGTAAAACAATCAGGAGGAGACTCGCTAAATATTAAAATCCGTTTCTCTGAACTGGATCCCTCTGGTAATCTGAAAAATACATGCACTCATAGAATCAGGTACAATCTTAAAGCAGGAGATCAGCTGCTTGATTCGGGACAGGTGGTTGCTGAAAATACAATGCAAAAGACCTTCGGCAGTACTCTCTATGGCGTTGACAGGAAAGAGACAAAGGCTGTGCTTGAGCTTTCAATTGATGATAATAGTTTATCATATAAAAAGCAATTTGAAATTCAATTGAGGGATGGCATTGATATTCAGTTCTTCCCGGAGGGTGGCGCAATGGTAACAGGTCTGCAGAGCAGAATAGCTTTTAAGGCAATAGGTACTGACGGGTTAAGCAGGGAAGTAAAAGGTGTTATAGAGGCAAAGGATGGTATTGTGATATGTGAATTTGAGAGTTCGCATAGAGGTATGGGATCATTTATGATGAAGCCTGAGCCCGGTAAAGAGTATTTTGCCAGGCTGATGTATCACAACCGGAATTATGTAATACCTCTCCCTGCAGCTTCGGAAAAGGGATGCGTAATAATGGTCACTGCTGCTGAAAATGAAGTAAGTCCCCGCCTGACGATAAGATGTACTCCATCGGAACTTAAAACAAAGAAGTATGTTACAGGAAGCACCAATGGGAAGATATGGTTCTCAATGATGGTCGGACTCACAAAAGACTCCTGCAAACTAAAAATCCCGGTAGAGCTTTTACCGGAAGGTATCTGCAGGCTTACTCTTCTTTCTTCTGATTTCAGGCCTGAATGTGAGCGCATAATTTTTGTTGACTGCAATAAACGGTTTAAGATTGAGATCAAAACAGATTCTTCGTCCTATGCAACACGATCAAAAGTCACCCTTTTGATAAATACCACCGGATCAGATGGCACGCCCGTTCAGGCCAACCTGTCGCTTTCAGTGACAGATAAAGAACTGACAACCATTGATTCAGCTACAAATGATATAAACGCTTACAAATTACTTCAATCTGAGCTTAAGGGTAATATTGAGGATGCAGGTTATTATTTCAGGGATGGCAAGTGTGCCGATAATGAATCATTGGATTTACTATTACTTACCCAGGGTTACAGGAAATTCCTGTCCATAAATACAAAGAATGATGAGCAGAAATTTCAACCGGGGTCATCTTTATCTGTGTCCGGTTATGTTGTTGTTAATGGCAGAAAATCGAGAGCAGAGAAATTTGATTACACGAGTGTTGACATATCATTTTTTAGTCAGGCAGGAATTGTTGTTGCGAATAAAACACACCCGGATAGTCTTGGCAGGTTCCGGTTTCAGATTCCTTTGTTGTATGGGAAACCTCTGGCATTACTTCAGGCGAAAACATTAAAGGGTAGGAAGCTCAACGGAGAAATTTATCTCGATGAGACGGTTGAGCCCCCGAAGTTTGCCGTTCCGATGATTACCGATATCAATAGGGTTACACCTGTTGTTGAGAATATCCGGCAGACGCAGACAGCCATAAAAACTGAATTGTCGAAAGATCCCACTGCAGGTTTTATGAAGGTTAACTTACCCGAGGTTGTTGTAACTGCAAAAGCTAAAAACTATTATTTAGACTTCGAGAAATACGCGGTTAAGATCGCAGATCTTGATTCTCTGGATCCAAATGGTGATAAATATGGAACTCTCTACGATCTTCTTTTACGGGAGTTTGGAGCAAAGGAGTTATCTCTGAGGATACGGCGTGACTCTCTAAGTGGAAGTGAAATAATTAAGACGATATTTATGCCTTGTTCCGGCCCTGGACCTGATTATTATTTTCCTATTTATGTGGTAGATGGGGGAATGTTTTTCAATGGAACTGCGAATAGCTTTGAAGAATTTATCGGAAAACTCACCTCGGTATCTTTAATAAATGTAAATGAAATCAAAAAACTGATGGTACTGCCACCTGGCAGTGAATTATCTTATTGTTATGCCGATGCGGAGATGTATATGGGTATCAGGCAATCACTTGTTGCAATAGAAACGTATAAAAAAGGATACCGTGGTGATCCTCAGGGAATAAAAACATTCATCCTTGAAGGTCTCGATGCTCCCAGACAATTTTATTCTCCCCGTTATGATAGCCCTGACAGAAAAAGCCCGGTATATGATGGAAGAACTACCCTGTTTTGGAAGCCAACAATCGTGACAGATGCCAATGGTCAGGCGAAAGTTGACTTTTTCACCAGTGACCGTAAATCTGCTTTCGAAGTTATTGTAAACGGTATAGAAATTGAGAATGGGGCCACGGGGCAGGGACAAATACTTAACAATATGGCAAAATAGTAATCCACAAAAACTTTTGATAATCCTTATACCACACTGTTAAGTGATTTCCGACTATGAATTTGTTTGCCTGATCATTGTTTATCTCAAATGATTAACCATTGGGGTGGTAAAACTCCGGATGACAAGAGTTGCAGGAATCACCCAGGCTGAAGTCAATTTTTTCTTTTAAGGAGGTTTTTCGAATTTCTGAATGCATAGTTCGGTTAGAATTTCAGGTTGACCATTGTAAACAATGCTTCATTAGTTTGGTATTAAGGCAATCAGCAGTAAAAAAAGAAAATCTTACGGCAACTAAAATTCACAAAAGTTTTATTTGCGCAATCGATTGAAAAAAGTATTTCAAAAAAT
>CAZGDJ010000338.1:0-3417 GCA_964524635.1 uncultured Rikenella sp.
GGCCAGCTGAAAACCGCGACAACAGAAAACGATATTTAGTAAAATTATATATAGCCTCTTAAAGCAATGATTCCCGGTAAAACACTTCAGAAACAGGCACAAAACTATTCCATGAAAACCTATACCAGATCATCCGTCAGCTCCATCAGCATCTTGATTATCTTGTTTGTATTGATCCTTTCCGGATGCAGAAAAACAGGTCCTTACAGCCTTACTCTTACTGTCATTCCTGACGGGGCAGGGACAGTTACGGCAGACACCATTGCTGAGAAAGGATACGAACCTGGCACCGAAGTGAATCTCTCGGAACAACCTTCCCTTAGCTATTACTTCATCGGATGGAGCGGTGATGCAACAGGCAGCGACAATCCTCTGACGGTGATAATGAACAGAAATAAGGAGATAGAAGCAGGTTATGCAAAAGGCTTCTTCGAGGATTTTGAGGACGACAGTGCAAATTATTTTGTTAATGACGGATCGTCGCATTGGGATGTGACTGATACTGTCCTGGTGATAACCGGAACCAATGACGAGGGTAAACGTCCTTACAATTGCTATAACTATAATCAGTTTGGTGATTTCGAATTCTCGGTTAAGCTGGGAATTGAATCGAGCGCGTACGACGCCGGTATTTTCTTCAGGGCTCAAACGCAAAATCCGTTTGAAAGCTCATATCAGTTGTGTATCGTCCCTAATGGTCACTGGCTGCTTATCAAATGGAAAGACAATACCCCCGGTTCAATTCAGGACTATATCAGCAGCGACAACCTTAATACAGGTATAGGAAGTACAAACAATATCAAGGTAATATGCTCAGGCACATCAATTGAGGTTATCTTCAACAATGTGAGCCAGGGAACTTTTACTGACCCGGATTTTTCATCGGGATATGCCGGGGTCTGGGCTTCTGATTTTGTTAGCACAGCTTCTTTCGATGATCTCTTTCTAAAGGAGATTTAGTTTCTGGTTAAGCAACATAAGCCTGGCGGTTTTATTGAAAAAGCCTGGTCACAGAAAAAACCTGCTTACGGTCAGACCGGTACATTGAGTCAACTTACCGGTCAAATCCTGGTGAAAGACATAAAGTGTGATCCGATGATATATATTTGGCAAACGACCTCTGTGTTGGTTTTCAGAATGAGTCTTTTACTTCTTTGACTTTATTGAAGCTATCAACGATATCCCTAATCTGAACCCACTCCAGTCTGGTTTGACATAGTTTACGGAATAATTGTAATAAACAAGTATAGCATCATCATCTGATTTTAATGGTTCTTTACCAAACTGAATTGCATAACCAGTGCATACTGAGGCTCTCATAAACTGGTTAATCTCGTAGGTTGCTTTTAATCCCGGCTCGACAACATAGTTTTTTGATCTAAAGACTTCAGTCAAGTTTAAAACAGATTCTCCGCTCAAAGATAGTTTCTCATCAAGGATTCCTCTCGAAAAGCAAATACCGGCATCAGCAAAAATCTGCACATTACATCTTTCATTCACGGAATAAATGGTATAATCAGCATAAATGTCCGGCATAGTGCACCTCAGCCTGGTATCGAAATGATACTCTCCTGAGTAATCTTTCGACGAAATCCTTGATCCGGTTGAGTAATGTGATAATTCCAATCCAACGCTGAACTTTTCAAATGAAAGGATAATAGCTGGTTTATAATAGAAATATGGGGGATAGTTTGAGACATTCTCAGCCTGAAAGGCAAGAGTATTAAAGACAGCAGAATTATATTCTTTCAAATCTTTCATTCTGTATGTACCCAACCCGCCTTGCATGACAAACCTGAATTCCTGAGAGAAGACTGTTGCCGGCAGGAAGGCAAAAAGAATCAAAAAAACAACTGTGTTCCTGTTCATGATAAGATCCTGGTTTTGTCAGATATCATCCGGATTATTGATTTTAGACTAGTTAAGGAAATATCTGATTCCTTCATGACAAAATATTGAATTACCGCACAGGCGGCAATGAGTTTCTGCAAGATGATCTAAAGTTACCGGGATCTCATACAATATTGAGCCATCAGTGAAGTTCCTGATGACTAACAAATTTTCAGAGTATGACAGTATTCTATTATTAAAAAAATCTATGTCGACTATTTCATCTTCGTTTACGTTAAATGAACTGATGACAGACATATCGCTGCATTTCACGACAGAAAAGACTTTTGTGCCGCTATCCCAGGTAACCGCCCTGTCTGTTTCTGCAGGCACAAGACTAAAGTAATCACATAACATTTCCCACTCAAGGGTAATAACGCCGTCGGAATAACTATACATGTCAATAGATGACATATCTTTAAACACGAAATACTTGCTGTCAAATGATATTTCAAAGACTCCCTGAGCTGTAGAATTAAGAAATCCCAGCTGGATTTCATTGACAAAATCAAAAAGGTATTTTTTTGAGCCTTGTACAATACCGATCCCTGTATTTGAGATGGGAATCCAGCTTGTCGATGACGTCATGCTGCTGATGTCCACAATCTTATAATCCGAGAAGTTTTTAGTAGAACACACAAACGCAGTTCCGGTGAAACCGGCTACTGCAATAAATAAAGAGCCGTCAGGGGAGATTGTCGGATTATGGAAGATATCGCCTGACCATGTATAGCCACTGGGCCTATAACTGAAGCGGTCAAGGATCCTGTTTTCTGAAACAGAATACCTGAACAAAGAGTCCTGATGAGAGTTGTTGCTGTAATCGTACATGTCAGTATGGTATACAAATTCTGATTCATTGATACGATAAAGGCTGGAGAAAATGTGCGAAGGGTATCCAATCCTGCGCTTGATGGCCGGAGAAGCAAACTCTGATGATGATTTATATGATCTTTTATAAACAGGATTATAATACTTGGGGACAAGGATCATCCAGTATGATCTCTCCTGGCCAAATAATGAACCGGGTATTTCAGTGCTTGTCTTGTCTATATCGGTAATCATGACAACAGAAGGACCCGAATAACTTACAGCACTGCCAATTATCATTGTATCAACAGCAGCATAATACTTGGGTTTATCCCACTCTATCCAGTATTTATTGGTTTTATCACAACCGTATCTAATGGATATCTCTTTGGGAATCTCAACAGATCCACATAATTCAGTTTTGCCTGTTTCAGCGACAACAGCTTTTACAAAATAATCAGCACCTTCACCAACATATCCCTCATCAATTAACTCAAGAGCTGTTGTTCTTCCAATTTCATATTCAAGAAGTCCATAAGTACCACGATATATGATATATTCTGATACTTCTTTCCAGTACTTATCCCAGTGCAGTTTCAGAAATCCATTTGATACTGAGGCTGTCATGCCGTAGGAGTCATAGTCCCCAACAGTAATGACCCACTCCCGTATCTCAAACAAAAAACCTTCCACACCCAGAGAGTCAGCAATACTTCC
>CAZGDJ010000339.1:0-3397 GCA_964524635.1 uncultured Rikenella sp.
AAGATCCTGAGTGTCTTTAGAATCCTTCCCTCAATGAAATGTGGCCCTGAGTCTACAAGCACATCTTCCAGAATATATGCATTGATGAAATCAGATCCTATTACGGGAATTCTCAGGAAATCGGGTGCAAGCTTAATAGTTGTCATTATACCTGTTTCATTTATTGCTATTGCTGACACTCTGCCTTAATGACAAAGCTCAGAACTATAGAATTTTATGCATCAGAAAAATAGCCTTCTAAAAGAATAAACTTTTAGCTATGACTAATTTACAACTTCCACCTGATTAACAAGACATTTTTCTGAATGCTGGGACTGGTAAATAAAAAAATCTGCCTTTATACCAGCCACTCTTTAAAAAAATAGTTAGATAGGGAGAGAGTCCTGAAGAGAAAGACAAGAGAGTGCCCGTCACAGCTCTCTTTCTCACTCTTTCCATCCCGCTTTCGCTGGAGCTGTGGATGGCACAGTACCCCAAACGGACAAAGATCTCAGCCGGTAAGCATCTTTTAATCCCTGTAACTGGTTCTGTCATTATTCATATTGATTTATTCCGATGAACTGACATACGAATTCTGTTGTAACTTATCTATATTGAACTTTAGTGTATCTGCAGTTTAAATTCGATATTGAAGAATATGATAACTGGTGTTACTGTTTCCATAATAAGTACTATTTTAGTGGTTAGTACTATGTCCCTTAAATGTCAATTATGAATAGAATCGCGAATTTGAGATCATTGCCTCTGCAGGCAGTTATTGTGTTATCATGTTTATTATTGAGTGCCTCGGATCTTTCATGTCAGTCGGACAAAGGGACAGGAAGAAAATGGGTAGCGACCTGGAGCACTGCGATGCAACTGGTAGAAACCCGTAACAATCCGCCTGTGCCGGGCTTAACAGATAACTCATTACGACAGGTTGTCCGCGTCTCTTTAGGAGGAGATACTCTGCGGGTTAAGTTTTCTAATGAATTCAGCAAAAGCCCGGTTACGATGCATTCTGTTCAGATTGCTGCATCAGCTGGAGGCAATCTTATTGATCAGTCCACAAACAAAAGCATAACATTTGGTGGCAATAAGGAAGTTACACTGGATGCAGGTTCTTCAATTACTTCCGATCCGGTTGCGTTTAATCTGCAGCCCAGGATGGATGTGGCAATTACCATTTATTTTGGTAGCACACCTCCTGATCTGACAGGGCACCCCGGATCCCGTACCACCTCTTACCTTTTACCGGGAAATAATGTTACTGTGACCGATTTCTCAGGTTCAGTAACAACCGAACACTGGTATGTCATTAATGAAATAGATATACGGGCACAGGCAACAGCATCATGCGTTGCAGTCCTTGGCAACTCAATTACAGATGGACGTGGTTCAACGACAGACAAGCAAAACAGATGGCCAGATATGTTATCTGAACGGCTTCTTGCAAACTCTGACACAAGGCAGGTTGGGGTTCTCAATCTTGGTATAGGGGGTAACTGTGTGCTTAAAGATTGCCTGGGACCTGCCGCGATAGACCGGTATGAAAGGGACATTCTAAGCAAACCCGGAGTGAAATCTGTAATAATATTCGAAGGTGTTAACGACATTGGGGGAGTCAGATCTTCTGACAATGCAGCTTCTGTGATAAGAGGGCTTATTGCTGCATACGAAATGATGATTGACTCTGCACATTCAAGAGGGATAAAGATTTACGGGGCAACAATTACTCCCTTTAAAGGTAATGGTTACTATAATCAATTCAGTGAAGCCTGCAGGAATGAGGTTAATGGATGGATCCGCGGAAGCGGCAGGTTTGACGCTGTTATTGATTTTGATTTTGCTGTAAGAAATCCGATGGATACAATAAGCCTTGTATCATCTTTTCAGAATGATGGTTTACATCCCGACTTGTCGGGATTCAAAAAAATGGCTGACTGCATTGACCTGAAACTGTTCTAAAGTAAGGGATCTGATTGCATTGGCCCAGGTTCCGGCAGCATTTATATTGACCTATTTCGGTGAGCTGATATACGAATTTGCCTTATCCTGGTCTCCTCCTGTATACTTTGGATAGTTCGGATATGAGCAGAGAATATATCCTTTACTTTCAGTATCCATACTAATACGTCCGTCAGTGCTGATCACAAGTGTCATAGCAGGAGCGTTGCCTTCTTCAACCCATGATATTATCATATCCATTTTATCGTTGGAGTTTGGTGCCGGAATGTTTTTTACTGCAATTGTATCTCCATCGCCGTTAACCTTATAACTTCTGCCTGATAATCCGTGGCCTCCCTGTGGAACAACATATAATCGTGCGAACTTGTCCAGTTTTTTCTTACCCATCTTATTTATCAAAGACTGATAATAATCCAGCTGTGCACCCGAAGAGGCGATAAAATCCTGTGTGCCGACAGTAAGAATTATCTTCCCTCCATGTTTGTAAAATGCACTCAGATCCGGATTAGTCGCATCGAGCCATTCAGATATCTGTTTCCTGCGCTTATTCATGGCATCATCTTCGGTATAGTCCAGAGGATTAGCTGACAGATTCTGCATCAGAAACCCGGTTACTCCCAGAACTCCGAGTGATGAATGCACCTGAGCGTTATCAGGCGCTCCTTCCTGACCCTTGTACCGGGTAGGGGTTATCGTCCCAAATGATTCAGGATCGGTAGTCGGAAGCCACATACCGAATGATTTTACACCATTTGCAAGAGGAGCCGGGAACTTTAACTGGCTATATACAAATTCAAGTGTCTTAATTTGTCCATCCGTAAGTCTGTTTGATGCAGAATAATCTTCAGGTTTTGGATCCTTCCCGACTGTTTCACGCAGGGCTGCCCATGGATCAGCAGGACCGGAACCGTCTGTTACGTCAAAAATAGCACGTGACGCCATGTAGTTATTGATTATCCCGTCAGATAATCCGTCAAGTTTGTCACATTGTCTCAGAAACTCAGTCCTGATTGCGTTGGTTTTGGCTGGCGTCACCCAGCTTGACAATGGCTTTTCCTTTATTCTGATAAGTTCAGGGGCAAGCATAAGAGTTGAAAAGCTGACTATCGGAACATCAGATATTATACCGTCATAATCAGCAGGGTATTTCTGCGCAACCATAAGTCCTTCGCGTCCGCCCTGTGAACCTCCGACATAATAGTTGAAACGAGGCCGTTCTCCATAAATTCTTTCCATTATTACCATGGCGGCATCGTGAGTCTTTTTCATCTGCATATAACCAAGATTGCGTATCGCCTCTTCATTGAGAGCCCAATCATTTGGTCCGGCTCCTGAAGGACCTGAAGCCAGGGCTGTTCCTCCGCCACCCATTCCTCCCTGGTGGCCCGAGTCGCTGCCATACAATGCAAATCCCTTATTGATCATCGGATTTTTTCCTTCCCTGACTGTG
>CAZGDJ010000340.1:0-3381 GCA_964524635.1 uncultured Rikenella sp.
ATGAATGGGGAATGATCTTCGGAGGTGCAGCAATAATTTTCTTCACCTATATCAGAGACTATTTAAGGATAATTTCACAGAACCAGCCTTTCTCTAAAACAGCAGAAGCTCAGGCAAATGAAAAATTGTGGTCTGCCATAACTGCATATATACCTGAAAGTTATAGCTGGATACTTTTTTCCTTTGGGGAACTGTTAATATTATTTGCCCTGTTCATGGTTCTGAAACGAACAGTTCAAAAGAATCATAAGCGGTTTACATGATAGAAATGTTACTATGAAACCTGATATTAAGTAAATAATGTATTCCGAAAAGAAAAACCACCAAAATTAAATGGTGGTTTTTCAATTACATACCCTCTAACCTACCCTCAATTATAGTATATCCTGTAATAAATTGTCAGCGCAATATAATCAACAACATTTCTGGCAAAACACATTGTATGCATAGACGGAATCAGGTTCCTCAATGTTATTAGCGATGGTCCTATTAACTCACTGAGCTTAGCTGTCGTTCCATCATCAAATGTAAGAAGTATGTCCCGGTGATGACAGACAGATGCTTCATTCTCATCTTCACCGGTAATCATTTCAGCAGCTGTACTCTGAAGTACACCATTCAGATAGACCTGAACAGAGTCAATCTCAGATGATTTAACAATATCAACATCTCCAATGGTAAGAGAATACTCCCACTCTGACTGATGGTAATCCTTGTGGATGAAAACAACATTCTCCTTCATCAGTATATCATCATTCTCAAGCAGGTAGAAGGATTTTGTTGCAGTATCTCCAGCTTCGTAAGTGACTTTAACAGCATAATCATCAGTAAAAGAGTATGCTGATGAGTATGAGTTATCGCTAAACGAAGTTCCGGCTGCTTCAATATCAATTGTGCCAATGTTAACTGTGTCAAATGTCAATCCGGCCATCAGTTTATAATCATACCCGAAGCCGTCACCCAATGAATAATACAAGTGATAGTCTGAAGCTGCAATTGTAAAGTTATTCTCCGGAACCGAATCGGGAGGATTTACATCATGCAGATGCTTTGGATGGAACGCCAGATACTGTGGAAGATTAACAATCAGAGAGTCACTCTCACCTGTCATATTAAACACCCAGAATGGTCTGTAATAGCGGTTGCAGATGAAAGACTGAGGCTGAAATTCATATATTCCGCTGATTAAGTCAAGAGTAATAC
Source organism: uncultured Rikenella sp. (assembly GCA_964524635.1). Lineage (GTDB taxonomy): Bacteria > Bacteroidota > Bacteroidia > Bacteroidales > VadinHA17 > SR-FBR-E99. Next base: position 1,204 of record CAZGDJ010000340.1, read on the forward strand.
TATCATTAATAACAATTTCAGATTTGGTCAAATCTTCAGTCATCGTCATTAACTCATAACCCTTTGTACCGGAAATAGCTTCCATTGCTGTATTAATTTTCGCAACTCCTTTGTCAACAGAACTCTTCAGTGAGTTCTCTGATTCAGTTCTCGTACACTGCCATGCAACAAGACTGATTAGGATAAAACAGAAAATTGAACTCTTTTTCATAATTATCTTGTTTATGTCCGGAGTAAAACGATTCAAAACTCTTTTTATTACCTGTCTTCTGAATGCAGAACACGATAATATACAAAGTTAGTCACAACAAATGAAGAATTAATGAATTTGAAGATTAATCAGCGGGGAAAAATTGTTAAAAGAAAAACAGCATAACTGACAGTGATCATCCTGTAATCCTTAAATTTGGGTGGTTTTAACAAATTATGGCAAGATGAAAAGAGCTCTGACATTAGTTTTTTCGTTTTTGATCCTTTTCAATGCTTTTTCACAACCAGTCACTTCGACTGAAATAGATAGCATTGTGTCAGAAACGATGAAAGTTTTTAATGTTCCAGGCATAGCCGTAGCCGTAATTAAAGATGACAGGGTAATTCATTTAAAGGGCTATGGTGTGCGCTCAATAAACGCTGCCAAAACAGTAGATGAAAACACCCTTTTTGCCATTGCATCCAACACCAAGGCATTCACCGCTGCGGCTTTGGGAATACTTGTTGATGAGGGCAGAATAAGCTGGGATGAAAAGGTAATTAATGTTATTCCTGAATTCCGTCTTTACAATGCGTATGTAACTGAAGAGTTTACCATAAGAGACCTACTGACCCACCGTAGTGGTATGGGACTTGGTGCAGGAGACCTTATGTTATGGCCTGACTCTTCAGCATTTACCAGGGAAGAGATAATACACAACCTCCGGTTTCTGAAACCTGTATCTTCATTCCGCACAAAATACGATTATGACAATCTTTTATATATCGTTGCCGGAGAGGTTATTGCGCGAGTATCTGGTGTGAGCTGGGAAGAATTCATTGAGACCAGGATCATGAAACCTCTTGGTATGAACATGTCGGCTGCTTCAATATACAGGCTTAAAGACGATACAAACATCATTGACGCTCATGTTCCTGTAAATGGTAAACTGGTTGTGGTTTCCAGGTACCAGAATGATAACATTAATCCGGCCGGAGGCATATTCAGTAACATCAGCGATTTGAGCAAGTGGGTCATAATGCAGATAAACAATGGTAAATATGGTGAAGGCTTTGAAAAACAGCTCTTTTCGGAAGATGTACATAGTGAAATGTGGACTCCTCAGACCATAATTCCTGTCAGAGGCAGGAACTCTTATAATACGAATTTTGCATCATACGGCCTGGGTTGGTTCTTAAGTGATGTCAAAGGATACAAACAGGCTTCGCATACCGGCGGTCTTGCTGGCATTGTTACCCAGGTAACTATTGTACCGGACCTAAAACTTGGAATTATTGTACTGACTAACCAGCAATCAGGAGCTGCATTCACAGCTATCACGAACACTATAAAGGATGGTTACCTGGGCGTCACTGGTCATGACCGTATCAAAGAAATGAAAGACCAGGCAGAAATGTCAGAAAAAGAAGGTGCCAGGATAACCAATGCTATTTGGAGTGAAATAAAAGCACAACAAAAAAATAAACCGGCCTGTATCGATCCCGTTATGTTTACCGGAACATATACTGACAACTGGTTTGGAGACATAATAATTTCCGTAAAAAACAATAAACTCTGGTTTGATTCTGAAATGTCACCCAGGTGTACAGGTGAGATGTTTTATTATAAAGGCAACACCTTTATTGTCAGGTGGAATGACCGTAGCATGGATGCCGATGCTTTTGCAGTATTCACTTACAACGCAGAAGGTCAACCCAATGGTTTGACAATGCAGGCTATCTCACCCCTGACTGATTTCAGTTATGACTTCCAGGATCTGAATTTTAAAAGAAAATCTGAGAAATGAAAATATTGCTTACGGGCCCTGACGGACTCCTGGGAAGCAACCTTGTAAGGCTGCTTCTAAACAGTAAATATGATGTAAGGGTCTTTGTCCATCCTTCCTCGAAATCGACTACCCTTGAAGGACTTAATATTGAAAAATTTACCGGTGACATACTGGACCCTGAGTCAATTGATAAGGCAAT
>CAZGDJ010000341.1:0-3368 GCA_964524635.1 uncultured Rikenella sp.
TCCTGAAGCTATCCGCGAAAGCTCTTCGGGGGCAACCTGTCTGTTTGCACTAAACAGGAAATCAATCCTGTCAAATCCGGAAGAGCTCAGTGTTGTCAGGGCCGTAAATCGTGTTTCAAATCGTGCATGAGGCATGCCAAGCTTATGCAGCATAACCGTGATGGCAGTTTTAAGCTTATCAGCAGCAGCCTTTCTTTTTCCTGATAATTCTTCAGCCAGGCTTTCCGATAGGGTAAACGCTTCATCTTTAGCCTTTTTCATACCTTCAAGCCTGTCATCAATGCCAATATTCTTCGCCACGCGCTCTTCAATCTCTTTTTGTTTGTCAAGCAGTTCCTCCAGATTTTTGCATCTGTGCTTCTGCATCAGGGAATAAATTGTATCAAGTCTCTGAGTTATGTATTCAAGTCTTCCAGGATCTGTTTCTGCAAGCCCATGGAGTTTTTCTGCTTCATAAGAGATGTCACTCAGTTCTACCAGAGAACCCTCTACTCGTTTCTCAAGATCACTTGCAGAAGGCACCCATTCTGAAATCTTTGCGAGATTGTTGCGGACATCCCTGAGGAGAGCCAGTACTGATATTTCATCCCCTGTAAGGGCGGCTGAGGCTGAGGATAGTGATTCCTTTATGACTCCGGCATTTGAAAGCAGTTCCTGCTCCTTTTCCAGTTCTTCCTGTTCACCGGCAACAAGCTTTACCGACAATAATTGCCCGAGCTGATGTGAATAATACTCATAATCGGCCCTTTCTCTGTCAGCTGCTTCTGCAGCTGTTTCATATTCATTCTTAAGGTTTACATAGTTCCTGTAAGAGCGGTTATACTCTCTGAACAGTGATGCAGACCCCGCAAAGGCATCCATAACGCGCATCTGAAAGAGACTGTTGCCAAGAAGCAGAGTTTGATGCTGAGAATGAATATCAATAAGCCTTTCACCTATCTCTCTCATTATATTGAGTGTAACAGGCATATCGTTAATAAATGCCCGTGACTTCCCGGTGGTGTTAATTTCCCGGCGCATTACGGCATTATCATCATAATCGATATCGTTTGATTCGAAAAGGTACTCTAAATCATAGCCCTTAATATTGAAGTGGGCTTCAACTACGCATTTGTCATCTTTGCTCAGAAGCACTGAAGTATCAGCCCTGTCACCCAACACAAGACCAAGTGCTCCAAGCAGTATGGACTTTCCTGCCCCAGTTTCACCTGTTATTATGGTAAAACCTTCTCCAAAGCTCATATCAAGATCCTGGATGATAGCGTAGTTTTTAACTGTCAGCTTTCTGAGCATCGACCACTGGTTATTATCTTGAAGCTGCAAGTATCTCCTTGTACTTGCTCTCGTTTGCCGGATCTATTTCAGTGAGTATCTGTACAACCCTGTTTTTTTCTTCCGGGAAAGCAGGAGTGTATAAATTGACAATTTCAGAAGCCTTGGCTTCCATAATTACACTAAGAAAATACATAAACGGATCAGGTCTTGAGCGATACACTTCCTGCAGACGTCGCAGGCTTTCATAAATTTCTGTTCTGGCTATTTGCATGTCAGACTCCATCCTGTCAAGCCCTTTTATATAATACAGGTAAAGGAACTGTCTCACACCTGAGTACTCTTCGCCCAGGATGTTTTTTATCAGCCAGTAACGGTTCTTATTACGCGTGCCGTCATAAGGCTTCCATCCTGTTTCAATTGCATTCTGTGCATTGTTGACAATTTTTTCAGCAACCTGATAATATGGAGTACCTCCTTTGGGCGAATATGTGTCAAAATCAAGACCAATGATCAGATAAGCATAATACGACAGTATTGATACAAGGCTGCTTGTATAAGCATTTGGATTGAATTCCAACGGCTGAAATTCAACATACCTGAACTGAAGGTTGTTGTCAACAAAATTAAGGACAGTTGATTCATAGGTAGTGTTATAAACAGGTCTGCTCATCTGAACCTGAAGCGTACCTTTGAATTCATCAGCTGAAAGCTGTTTATCTAGATTGATCAGAATATTACATTCAATTCTTTCTGAATAACTGATTATATTATCTGTCCAAACAGTACTATTCATGAATTCATAAATATCACGTTGCATACTTTGGAATATCTCCCTGTTTGAACCCTGAATTTTTTGAGCTGATACCGATACGTTGCAATAAAGCTCCTGCGCATTGACCGGAGTCCGGAATATTGTTAGTAGCAATGCTGCAACTAACAGTCTGCTTTTTACTGAGAGTAACATTTTCCTGATACTACTTAACCAGAGAGATGATCTTCTTCAGAATATCTGATGCGACTTCTCCCTTGGTTTTCAACTCAAATTTATCAATATTATTGTTTCTATCAATAATAGTGATACGGTTGGTGTCACTTCCAAAACCTGCGCCCTTATCCTTTAATGAATTCAGAACAATCATATCAAGGTTCTTCCGTTTCATCTTGGCAAGAGCATTGTTTATTCCGTCATCAGTTTCAAGGGCAAATCCGACAAGAAACCGGTTTTTCTTTATTGTCCCCAGGTATGCTGCAATATCATCAGTTGGCTTAAGTCTGATTAGCAGGTCATCACCTGATCTTTTAATTTTCGTGTCAGAGACAATTTCAGGGGTGAAGTCAGCTACTGCAGCTGCAAGGATGGCGATGTCACACCTTTTAAATGCAGTAACTGATGCCTTTTTCATTTCAGCGGCAGTATTCACGCTGACAACTTTTACGTTTTCATTTGAAGGTTCCAGGTTCACAGGGCCCAGTACCAGAGTCACCTCTGCTCCCATTTCTGTTGCGGCATCTGCGAGGGCGATACCCATTCTGCCGGAGGAGTGATTACTAATGTAACGCACCGGGTCCAGAGGCTCTACTGTCGGGCCGGCATTGATAAACACCATGAGACCTTCAAGCTGTTTCCTGATTATTTTTTTTTTTGAGAAAAACGAATTTATCTCCCTTACTATATCTTCCGGTTCAGCCATCCTGCCTTTTCCGCTGAGACCGCTGGCAAGCTCACCTGTGCCGGCATCAATAATATAGTTACCGAATGACCTCAGAGTCTTCAGGTTTCTTTGAGTAGCGGGGTGTGAAAGCATGTCGAGGTCCATTGCAGGAGCAATGAAGATTGGACAACGGGCTGAAAAGTATGAAGTCAGCAACAGGTTATCAGCTACTCCGGCGGCCATCTTGCCTATGGTGTTTGCAGTAGCCGGAGCAATCAGATAAAGGTCTGACCATAATGCAAGGTCAACATGACTGTTCCATCTGCCGTCCTCCGGATCAAAGAAATCTACCATGATAGGATTCCTTGATAAAGTTGCAAGCGTCAGAGGTGTTATGAACTCCTTCGCCAGGGGTGTCATTACAACCTTAACCTCTGCCCC
>CAZGDJ010000342.1:0-3364 GCA_964524635.1 uncultured Rikenella sp.
CCACTCCCTCTATTGTCATACCTACAGAACCTAGTTTTACTTTGCCTTTCTCGGTGCGGTTTATAGTTATCACCGGAGATGTTTCAGTGAGGCCATACATGTTAATGATCTTTATCCCGGCTGCCCAGAATACTCTTTCAAGCCGGGGTTGAAGACTGGCGCCACCACACCCGACAATTCTGACATTACCCCCCAGGGCCTGTCTCCATTTACTAAAAATAAGCTTGTCAGCTACCTTAAGCTTACTTTCATATAACCAGCCATTCTCTCCAAAAGGTTTATACCTGAGGCCCAGCTTAACAGCCCAGAAAAACAGCTTCTTCTTAATCCCTGTAAGCTTCTCTCCTTTTGATATAATAACATCATAGAACTTTTCAAGGACTCTGGGTACGGCATCAAAACCATCAGGTTTTATTTCTGCCATGTTTATTGCAATAGTGCCCATGTTTTCAGCATAATAGATGCTGCTGCCGCTGTATTGGGTCTGGTAATTTCCCATACGGCCACCGACATGACATAATGGTAGGATACTCAGGTACTTATCTTTAGGACTCAGATTGAATATGGCTGCTGCTGATATAAAATTACTTACCATATTCCTGTGTGACAGCATCACTCCCTTGGGCTTGCCCGTGGTACCTGAGGTATAAATCAGTGTGGCGAAATCATCAGGATCAATTAGCTTTTTAATTGCTTCCACCTCTTCCTTTGTCGTATCGGAACAAGTTTTTCCCTTTTCAACTATTTCCATCCAGTTTCTAACACCAACTATAGGGTCAAAAGTAAAGAGCCTGTCACTATAACCCTTCTCCGTCAAATGCCTGCCCAGAACTTTGAACAGCTTATTGTCAGATATAATTATCATTCCTGCGCCGGAATTTTTTATGATAAATTCATATTCCGGTATTGACAGAGATGTGAAGACCGGAACATGAACCACCCCTAACATTGCCATGCCCAAATCAACAAAATTCCATTCCGGGCGGCTCGTAGAAACGGTTATTATCTTATCTCCCCTTCTCAAACCCGCTTCATAAAGCCCGTAACAAAAGTTATATGAGTAATCAATATACTCCCTTGTGCTGAATTTCTTCCATTCTCCGTTTTGCTTGAAGCACAAAACATCGTCTTTGACGAATAACTCTTCGTATCTTTCAAGCAAATCAAAAGTCCTTGTCACATTCATGATGATCGTATTTTTACCCTCTCCGGATTCCCAAGTTTGTTGCTGCAATATAGCACTTATAAAGCAATCCTAAAAGGGTAGCAAAGGCTTATTATACTGAGGTTGATGGTCAATCTGTCAACCTGATAACTTATTGACTGGTTGACTGGTTAACTGGTCTGAAATAGTTCAGGGTTTAGAGTTTTAATTCAAGTATGGTTTGTACTGGTATGATTCTATCAGTATGCCAGGTATTGTTCAGGGTTAAAAGTTTCATTTCTGTTCATTTAAAATGTGACTTATTAATAAAGTAAACCAAGTAATGTTCAGGGTTTTTCACCTTTTAACATATAACACTTAACTCTTAAACCTTGAAACTCTGAAACTCTGAAACCCTTCTTTACTGACTGATCACCCTGTTTATAAATATCGTTAAAATATGTTAATACTTAATTTCCGATTAATTATTTTAGCCGTGAATTTAATTTTGATTAATAATCTTAATTCAATTATCTAACCTATGAAAAAACTTCTGTTGTGTGTTGCAGCCATCGGAATGCTGCTGGGAGCCTGTCAAAAAGCTCCTGAGGATGTTCTTATGAATGAAGGACAGGACCTGGTAAAAACATCCACTGCTGTCATCCCGGGGCAGTATATTGTAATGCTTAAACCTGACATGGTTTTGGTTAAAACCGGTATTCCTGATTTTGAAGAAGCTCAGCTGGCAATGGCCACTGAGATCCAAAATATTCTTGCTGCATCATCGATACAGCAAACTCCCCTGCAGGTATATTCTGCAGCATTTGAGGGCTTTGCTATAAACCTGACTGATCATGAACTTTCTGTTCTGGAGAAAAATCCACTGGTAAGTGCTATTTATCCCGACATGATGTTCACTCTTACAACAACTGACGTTTCTATTGAACTAAAGGCCCAGGTAACGCCTCCCGGAATAACCAGAGTTGGCGGCGGAACGACCTACACTGGCAGTGGCAAAGCCTGGATCATTGATACAGGTATTGATCTTGACCATCCTGACCTGAATGTTAACACAACCCTGGCAAAAACTTTTGTTACCAAGACCAAAACTGCTGATGATGATAATGGCCACGGCTCACATTGCGCTGGCATCGTAGCAGCCAAAAACAACGCAGTTGGTGTAATTGGCGTTGCTGCCGGAGCACAGGTCGTTCCAGTTAAAGTCCTCGACAGACGTGGTTCAGGAGCATATTCACAGATTATATCCGGCATTAATTACGTAGCTGGTACTGCTGCCGCCGGGGATGCTGTAAACATGAGTCTTGGAGGTCCTGCTTATAATCCTATTGATGCGGCAGTTATTGCCATGGCAAATAAAGGTCTCTATGTCGCCCTGGCAGCCGGAAACGATGCAGATGATGCAGCCGATTATTCACCTTCACGTGTCAATGGAAACACCATATGGACTGTCTCTGCCTGCAACAGCGGAGATTCATGGGCATCATTCTCAAATTACGGCAATCCTCCTATTGACTATTGTGCACCCGGTGTAAGCATTTACTCAACCTACAAGGGGGGCAAATATGCAACAATGAGTGGCACTTCTATGTCATCACCACATGTCTGTGGAGTGCTTCTTGCAACAGGCGGACACCCGGCTACAGACGGTTATGTGACAGGTGATCCTGACGGTAATGCTGATCCAATTGTACACGAATAACGATACTGCTAATAATTAAAAGACCCTCCTGAAATTGCGAGGGTCTTTTTTTATGCCAATTAATTGAATAAAGAATTGCGAGTTGCTAATTACGAATTAAAAAATATAAAACGATCACCAGTAATATTTCACTTTTGCCTTATGCCTTATGCCTTTTACTTTTATCTTTTATCTTTTATCTTAATCTCTATTGCCTCACCTGCCCGTCTCCCCTGGCAATCCATTTATAGCTTGTCAGCTCTGATAATCCCATTGGTCCTCGTGCATGAAGTTTCTGTGTGCTAATTCCTATCTCTGCTCCCAATCCAAACTGTGCGCCGTCAGTGAACGCTGTTGAGGCATTGGAATAAACAGCTGCAGCGTCAACGTCATGCAGGAATTTTCCTATATTTTCAGGTATCGAGCTAATGATAGCTTCCGAATGTTTTGAACTGAATGTTCTGATATGCTCCAGGGCACTGTCAAGGTTCATTACTGTCTTAATTGCCATTTTATACGAC
>CAZGDJ010000343.1:0-3356 GCA_964524635.1 uncultured Rikenella sp.
CTTTAAAAAGGCCTCATCTGAAGTAGTTTCAAACGCATCAAGAAATCCATTTGCGATAAATGAAGTAGATACAATCGTTGGTGTATGCCTGGGATGAAAAAATGCAACTGCCTGCCAGTCAAAATTGTAACCCCAGCAAATTCCACTGTACTCCGTATTGGCCAACCTTTTAAGTGTGTCTGAAAAGAAGTTAATTTTTTCAAGGTTTTCCCGCTGCAATTTTGATTTTTCAAGATTACAGAATCCTGAGAGGAACAAGCCTAATGCTTTGGGATTAAAATCTTTGTCTATCCCGACTAAAGATCTTAAATTAATTGGAAATTTCTTAAAGAACTGAAGCCAGACCAATCTTGCCAGCCGATTGTTCCTCAGGAATGGGATTGCCTGAAAGAAGGAACTGTTAAGCCCGTCGAATGGGTCAAATCCCTTATAATTTTCGACAGCGCAGTAATTTGAAAGCTTTGAAAAAGACTCTGTAATTTTTTCAGTCATTCAAGCTGATTATTTGTGGCAATCCAGTCGACAGAGAATCTATGATCCTGAAGGTGCTTAAAGTTGTAAGGTAAATTGATCTTCGACTAATCGGGCTTGCCTTTCCTTCCTTCAATGCATTAAGAAATGCATTGATCTCTTCCCTGTGGCCTTTCCCGGTTGATTTAAGTTTTCTAACCTTTCCATTCCTGTAAAATAGTCCGTCCCTGAAATCGTTAATTATTCCGATATTTTCCCCTCCGAAAACCTCAATCCTTTCTTTTGGCATTGATTTGTCGCCGTTGGCGAGGTAAGTTAAATTGCCGATCGATCCGTTTGCAAATTTGACAACTATCGAAATATTATCATCAGTTGTTATTTTAGAATTATTACTGACTATTGAATCAGCATACACTTTTATGGGTTCGGAATCAGTGAAATATTGCATTAAATCCAGGAAGTGACATACTTCTCCAATGATCCTTCCTGCTCCCAGTTCTGGTTGTTGTGTCCAATGGCTTTTTGGAATGAATCCGGCATTTATTCGCATATTGATTACCAGAGGTTCGTTCAGATTGCTGAATTCCTTCTTAATAGTTTCCGAAATCAAAGCAAACCTTCTGTTAAAACCAACCATGAGTTGTTTATCAGACTTCTTCATGGCAGCTATTATTTCTTCCAGCTGTTTTTCATCTGTCGCCAATGGCTTTTCAACAAAAACACTCTTGCCGGCATTTAAAGCTTTAATAACCAATTCCGCATGAGTGGTGTGCGGAGTTGCAATAAATATAGTATTGATATCATTTTTTTTTAAAAGATCATCAATATCAGATGAGCAAAAATTAAACCTGAACTTTTCTGCAATATTTTTTGCATTAATTCCCTTATGATCGACCACACCGTCAAGCGATGCCCCACAACTGAGAATGTTTGGTATCAAATAGCTCTGGGCAAAGCTTCCAGCTCCTATAAGCCCTGCATTAATCTTTTGTATCGGATGGGTATCGACTTTTATTGCGGAAATATTTTTCTTTGTCCCGTTTGGGTTGTACTTTAACAATATCCCGATATGAGGCTCATTTGTTTTACCCAATACAATATCGTAAGCATTCTTTGCTTCATTGATATTAAAAATATGTGTAATTAACGGAGCAATATTCAGTCTGTTTGTCGATAACAGGTCAAGAAACGCCTCCATATTACGTTTTTCTGTCCACCTGACATAAGCGAAAGGATAATCCAATCCGTTTTCTTCATAATCAACATCATATCTCCCGGGTCCGTAAGAGCATGACATTTTTAAATCCAATTCCTTTCTGTAGAAATGCGGATCGCGGGGAATATCCATTTTAACTGCACCGACAACAACTATTTTACCCTTCTTCTTAATAATCTCTGATGCCAGCAAAACGGGATCATTGGTTGAAGCAGAAGCGGTTATAATTACCGAATCGAATCCGTTTCCATTAGTGAAATTGTCACATGCAGCAATCAGATTAGGTTCATTCCTGTTTAATGCCTTCACTGCAGCTGTTTCTGAGGCAAGGTTTACCAGAATCTGATTTATATCCAAACCGAGCACCATGCATCCATTAGCTTTAAGTATCTGGCAGGTTATCTGTCCTAACAGGCCTAAACCAATAACGCATATTCTTTCACCAACACTTGGGTCAGTCTGACGGATACCTTGCAGAGCTATGGCTCCAAGGGTGGTGAATGCAGCATGTTCAGAAGTTACGTTGTTGGGGATTTTTACCACCAGATTCTGTGGAACTGATACTATTTCTGCGTGTGAAGCATAATCCTGTCCGGCACAAGCTACCCTGTCTCCAGGTTTAAAAGCGCCTGATGTGTCCATTGAGGCGATTACAGTGCCTGCGGTACTATAGCCAAGAGCCTTAAGAGAATCAAGTTTGGTTCTAACCTTGTTAAATGTTGCTGCAAAACCTTCCTTTCTCAGATTTTGGAGCACCTGAGCCACAAGGTCAGGGCGTTGTCTGGCTTTTCCTATCAGGCTGGACTGGGCAACTTTAACAGTACCCCTTTCTGTTCCGGCACTGATTAGTGAATAATCATTATCAATCAGCACAAAGCCCCTTGAAATCGATGGCACAGGTACCTCATCAACATAAAGATCACCAGTTTTGAAATTTTGAATCAGCTGCTTCATATTTTTTGGATTAAAATGCTTTTCCTGGACTGAACATCGGGTTAAAAACGAATTTTATGTTTTATATTTTAGATTATAAAGTCTGATATGTTCTTTTTGTTCAATTTCACTGTTGAATCTGTTAGAAATTTTCTCAGCAGGAACACCCGCATAAATGGAATAGGCTTCGACATCTTTTGTAACTACAGATCCGGCTGCTATAATGCTCCCCTGTCCAATAGTGACACCGCTAAGGATAATTGAACCATAACCGATCCAAACATCATCATTAATATCCACCTTAAGATTCTGACCTTTCCAGTTATAGTCAGAGTCCCTGACATGTTTGGCAAATCTCATCGGGACACCAATCTGTTGATAATGATGGTCATATCTTCCAACCAAGGCTACGTGGTTAGCAAACATTACATTATCTCCAATTGTGACGTCGCATCCTACCTGAGTATCCCTTCCAATATAGCAATTCTTCCCAATTGAAATTTTGTTCTTAGTCCCAAGCCGTACATGTGCACCAGCATGAAATCCTTTGCCTATTTTATGCTTTCGCCAAAAAATCTTCACCAGAATAAGATCCCTTATTTTCTTCAGGCCGGAAATAATTGTATGAATCATTTTTTTGGGAATCAGAGTGGAAATAGATTTACTTATAAATATGAGATGAATTTGGTCATCATGATTTCAACACTGTGACATGAATATATTAAATTTTCTGCTT
>CAZGDJ010000344.1:0-1360 GCA_964524635.1 uncultured Rikenella sp.
TTTAACGAAGACGAAAGCTTTAGCGGAGGCTGCTGCGGTCTCTGTGAGAGATATGCTTTTTATCTTTGTCTTTGGTTATATCTTTGGCTTTCAGCTTTGAACTTTGAGCTTTCACCTTTGCTTGTCGCGGCGTAGCCTTCAGGTGAAGACGGAAGCTTTCAACTTTCAGCTTTCACCTTTCATCTTTCAGCTTTCAACTTTTAAATATTATCCCTTACCACTTATCACTTAATCCCTATCCCTTCTAATTACCTTTTCTCCGAATACCAACAATAGCCGCAACCCCCTCTCCCAACCTCTCCCTCCAGCCTGCAGTATGGCAGGCAAGGGAGGGGCACTTCCGGTAAATCTTAAGCCAACTATGAAAACAAAGTAGATGTCCTTTGCTTTCTGATTCTTATTCCTACAATACTCAGCAAACCTGGTAAAAGTAACAGGGCTGCAGATGGTAAAGGAACAGATGAACCATATGTGTATTGGTAGACCTGGCCATTTAATGAGCAGTTAAAGGTCTCACCCTCTGTAAGAGTCACATCTTCGGTAAATGAAAGAATAACAGCTTTCCTTAGATCAAATCCCTCTTCAAGTTCAAACACAGTACCAGAACCGAAAAAATCTTCTATTTCGAATGTGTCTTCAGGTTTATTGCCAAAGAGTATATTTATCCCAATATTGTCAGCAAAAATAACACTTCCGGTTACATTCAGGATATCGTGCTGTTCGGGGCCTAAAGCCTCAAGAAACAATGTGCCCTCGTTGAGTGATAAATTGCCATCAATGGTCATTGTCCCTGGAGAATTTCCTGGAGCCAGTATTCCGCCATCAATACTCACATTACCGAAAATAGACCCATTAGAACCTTTTAATGTTCCACCATCCTTAATGGATATATCTGCTTTAAGTATACCGTTATTACTGATTTCCAGCTCTGCCAAGCCAAAACCTATTTCTTCGGTTCCGACCTCAACACCGCCAAAGGCTGTGGTCTCTCCGCCAAGGATACGGTATGTGTTTGCAGCTTTCCCTTCAGCAGACTCACCGATAATAATTTTTTCATTTACAGTGACATTACCTCCTGTCTGTTCAAAAGAAGCTTTTGCCGGAGCGGATTCACTTCCGACACCAACAAAAACTGTACCGGTTATATTCATCGTAGCTGTATCGCTAACAGTGACATGGCCTTCACCGCTGCCTGTATCGCCCGTTTCACCGATAACTAGATTGTGCATGTTAGACACACCACTACTCTGGTAGAAATATCCCAATCCACCATATGAATAATTAGGCGAGTTAGTTCCTGCCCCTACTGTAACACTGCCGTATACAGTCAATTGACCACCAGATAAATTATAAATGCCAT
>CAZGDJ010000344.1:1370-1730 GCA_964524635.1 uncultured Rikenella sp.
GATTGGGATCATTCGGGTTATATTTTGAAGCACTATCACCGATTATTAAAAATGAGATGTCGTAGGCAGATGTTGGGTAGTAAGAATAACCTGCTTTATGGGCTCCGCCTGTCTGATTGAAGGTGCCCTGACCAAGACCACCGGCTATAGTCCTACCTGCTTCTAAATTCCCTGCCTCAAGGTCATAGGTTCCGATTGCTAGAGAGGTAGGTACAGAAGAGTCCTCCTGCCTTGAATTACCCAGCATCAGCAAATCTGTTATATGGGTTCCGCCGGTTTGGGTGAATTGACCAATACTGTGATGACCTACATCTGAAGCAATAGTTTTAAGTTCACCTCCTGTCATAATGTACTTTCCAA
>CAZGDJ010000344.1:1740-3352 GCA_964524635.1 uncultured Rikenella sp.
TCAGGAGATAAATCATCATCGCCACCCACTGATAATTGGTCTGTCTGATGCAATGCACCCTTTTGTACAAATGTACCTTCTGCTGAATTTCCTACTACAGTCCTGTTAGTAATCAGATCAGAATCACCGTCATTAATTTGTGCACCTGAGGCCAAAGCGTTACCGTTATAGTATCCGCCAAGGAGCAAATCACCTTCGTCATTCAGTACAGGTGAAGGTAGGTCAGGAATTTCCTGTGAATTTGTTTTCAGCAAATTGAACCGTAGATCTGTTGCCCCTCCAAAGGCAGAATCTATACCGAGCTGTACATATCCAAACAAATTCCCGGATTCAACAGCAGGCTGATAAATAGCAGTCGGCAGAGTAGTCATATCTTCAAAAAAAATTTCACCTGCTGTATTATATATATTTAAGAAAAGCTCCATTTCTCCAAGGGATGTCTCCTGAAAAGGCGCCATTATTACGAATCCGTATCCATCACCTCCATAAGTATTTCGCCAGGAATCCACATCTAAAGATAAATCCAACTGGTCCACATATATTAAAGCCGGAGTATCCAAGAAGTAAAATTCGGTATATTCATCAGGGACACCTGAACCAACATTGTTTGTATCATAGAGAAGATATCCGGAAAAAGTATCTCCGATATTAAAGTTGGAAAAATCAGCCCATGATCCGGTTATATCTGCAGAAAATTCCAGTTTCACCTGCGCAGCATAAATTCCATTTTGAAAAGATATTAAAAACAAAAATAACATTAATGCAGAACAAAACGTAAATCTCTTTTTCATCATATTCTCCTCACTGGAAAGGTTTACTAATATGGAGCTAAATATTTACCCTATCACAAATAACATTAGTTTTCTAAGTGATGAGCACTCAGAAGGTAAGACGCTGATCCCCATTTTTCTCATACCTACGGTCCATGGAACAAGAAACTTGTCGTATATAACATTTCCCTCCCCGCCTGGGAGGAATTGAGGAGCAGATAATCTACCCTGAATAAATGGGGAGCTACTTTTACAAAATATGCCCCACCAACTTGAACAATATTAATAACCAAAGGTTAATCAGACTATAGAAGGTTGGATTATTAACCCAACTTTAATTTCAATGGTCAGGAATGAATCCCGACCCAACAAAAACAAACGCTTTTGCCTTTCTCAGCGATCTCCCTAGCGCGTCGTCTTGTCACATCGTAGTTTTAACGAAGACGGAAGCTTTAGCGGAGGCTGCTGCGGTCTCAGTGAGAGATATGTTTTTTGTCTTTGGTTATATCTTTGGCTTTAGCTTTGACTTTCAGTTTCCAGCTTTGAGCTTTGAGCTTTCATCTTTGAGCTTTCATCTTTGAGCTTTCAGCTTTCACCTTTCAGCTCTTATCTAAAATCCTTTCTCCTAATACCTATAATAGCCGCAATCCCGGAACCTAAAAGCCACAATGCACCTGGTATTGGGACCGCGTTAGCAGTCAACTGGAGACTATTCCCGAGGTTTGATATGTCCCACCTATACCCTTCTGAGTAGAAATAATTTTCATTAAAATTGGTTGAAATTGTTAATGCAGTCAGGATGTCAAAAGTATCACCAATGACCGGGGTAAATCCATTCACAA
>CAZGDJ010000345.1:0-3327 GCA_964524635.1 uncultured Rikenella sp.
CATCTGGATCGTAATGTAAACTATCATAAAGAATTTTCTTAACCCGAGGATAAAATTCATCTTGGTGAGAATAACTAGAAAAGAATCCTTTTGCAGGTTCAAGAAAATCAATCTGAGCATTTGTAACTAAATAAAAACTGCCTAAAATTATTAATATGAAATATTTTTTCATAGATGTAAGCTTTTTTTAACATGTTGCACAACTCGTTTATATGGCTACTTAAAGGTGATGTTATTGTTTATAAATGGGAGTTATTGTTAACCTTGAGGGTGATGTTATATGAATGCAAATTATGACTTCTTTGAATATTCTCCCAACCACGAGCCGGTGAAAATTTTTACGCAATCAGGTAGCCGCTAGATGTAATGAATACCCCAAGATATCCATCGTATCTGAATATGCCTCTCAGAGACTGTCAAAGGGACTGCGAATCTTCTGGATGCTCCTCTCCGTTACATGTGTGTAAATCTCTGTCGTCTTGCTGCTCTTGTGCCCCAACAACTCCTGGATGTACCTCAGATCCGTGCCTGCCTCCAAAAGGTGCGTTGCATAACTGTGCCTCAACCCATGCAGCGTTATCTCTTTCTTTATCGCCGCCCTCTCACATGCTGTCCTGAAAACCTTCTCCAGACTGCCCGCACTGTACCTGCTGCCCTGCCACTGCCCCTCAAAAAGATACTTCGCCGGCTTGTACCTCTTTAAATACTCATCCACCATCTCAATGATCCTGTCAGAGAGCGGAACAACACGATCCTTGAAACCTTTCGACTGCCTGACAATAAGTAACTTCCTGTCACGATCAATATTTGATGGATACAACTCAATCAACTCACTCCGCCGTAACCCACACCCGTATACAAGACTTAACATCGCCCTGTGCTTCTCATTTATTGGCGAATCAAGAATACGCTTTACCTCCTCCTTGCTTAAGACATTGGGCAACCGGTGCCGCACCCGCGGCCTCGATAACTCGCCCGGATCTATGACTTTCTTATATATCTGACTGTAAAACTTCTTCACCGCACTGATCAACTGATTCTGGTATGAGTAACTCATACCCCTGCCCAGTATAACCTCCTCAACCATCGAGGTAAGATCTTCAGAGGTGCACTCACCTGCTTCCCTCGGATGAACAAACATCAGAAACTTCTCCATCATCGAGGAGTAAGTCCTGATGGTTGTCTCCGGATACCAGTGCGTCTCCATCCACCTCCGATACTTCTCAATGTCATCAACAGCCTGACTACTCAACACCCTCTTCTCTATTCCACTTTTCTTAACCTTTGCTTCATCCTTAACCTTATCCTTAACCTCAATCTCAACCTTAACCTCTTCCTTAACCTTTACCTTTTGCTTAGCCTCAGTATTAAATTTACTGCGCTGGTCCCTGACCTTTTCAACGAGCTTTTGAGTCTTGATTGTTGAGTAATCAATAAAAGCCGCCTTTTTAAAAGCTTCTAACAGAATACTAATTACATTTTCACTGTCAGGAATATGCCAGCATTGCATCCGCTGACTCCACCTGACTCCGGGAATCGTCCTGACAATCGTTATCAGTTCCTCATCAAAGGGGAACTTCAGGGCAACACGATTTCCACCATCGTGCGTCACCCTTTCGGCAATGATCGTTTTCATAGTTGCAGCGAGATATTTGTTTCATATTACATTTTGGATATATTTCGAAGTAAAAAATTGTAATACAGCAACATACAGCATGTCTTTGAATGAATTGGAGCCTGACTTTTATACTTTAGCGAAGCCGAAAACCTTGCTTTTTTCCACGCCAAGGCCCCGTCAGTCACATAAAGCACCTAAATCTACCGGAATTGATACTGAAATATAAGCAATGATTATGACTGACTTTCACATTTTAAAGCATATTTAAAAGTAGAAATAATAATTGAGATAAAAAATTCTAAACACCTCATCCTGAGCTAAACTTAATAATATTTTCTTCCGGACTGGTTTCGAAGCTTTTTCTGTCATCGCTGAGCTTTACTTATCTTTATTTCTGAATGAATATCTTTTATCATTGGAGTGAAATGAAAAAAACTCCAAATTTGAATAGAATACAGCTATCCAAATGAGCTCAGATAATCAGTTCAATACAGCCTGGCGGAAAGTCGCTTCGACAATATATAAAAAGCCTTCAGATTCAAAAATCCTTGGCGGCGTTGAGTTTGATGTCACAGACCTTGAAATCTACATTGCGCTGAGACGGAAGGCAGGCCTTAAGATAACAATGACACATTTCTTTGTGCTGGCCCTAGCCATGGCTCTTAAAACCGAAGTACCCGAATTCAATACCTGGGTGCGGAGAGGAAAAATTATTGCAAGAGAGACTATCAGCGCTGCCGTAAGCGTGCTGAAAGCCGACGGAGGTATGACCTCAATCATAGTACCTGATGTTGACAGGCTTGATTTTGAGGAACTTGAGGCATACATGAATTCTGAAATAACAAAGTCCAGGGGAGGCAACGAAAGCGATACAATGCAAAGCAAAAACATACTTGCCCGCATCCCGTGGCCATTCCGGAAATGGTTTTTCAGCATCTATAAGCTTTTTGTCCTGAACCTTGGAATATCTATCCCTGGCCTGGGTATGAAACCTGATAACAGCGGTTCATATCTTGTTACCAATATCGGAAGCATAGGACTTGACCACGGCTACCCGGCACTCCTCCCGACAGCCAATTTTTCATTTGTGTTTGTAATGGGAGGGGTTCAGAAAAAACCTGTGGTTGTGGATGAAAGTATTGTGATACGAAGAATGATGACCGTTACCATTGCTATCGATCACCGGGTGGCCGATGCGTCTCATGGAGCAAGACTGTTCAGATATCTCAAAAGGGTAGTTAAAAATCCTGAGATATTTGACTGACATCAGCCTGAATGGACAAAACTGAATATTGGTTGAGATAAAATAACCTGAAAATAATTTCCTGTCATTTGCCGGTTATCCTTAAAAGGCATCAGGAAACAAAAAAGGACACAATGAAAAAAAATTCCACCGTATTTCAAATCGCAGGCAAGACATTAATCACTATACTACTTCTGTTATCATGTCTGAGTACTGAGAGTCAATCACTGAAGAACCTGCAGGAGACCTCTTCATCACGGATACCTGAAGGGTCAGTCCCGGTGATTGAAGATGAAGGGTTTAACATCACGTCAGCCAATGGGGTTTTCTCCGATCGGACCGGGCGAAGCATGTTCTTGAGAGGCATAAACCTCGGCGGCAGCACCAAGGTGCCTTATTCGCCATACATGGGAAGTCATGTCAAAGAAGGTTTCTTTAACGGGAAGGACATTTCTTTTACCGGAAG
>CAZGDJ010000346.1:0-3324 GCA_964524635.1 uncultured Rikenella sp.
GTTCTGTTGGTTGGGCGTTCGAGTCGCCCCGGGATCACGAGAATTGCGAATTAAGAATTATGAATTAAGAATGGCGGATGAGGTCTGCCATTCTTATTTGTAAGAATCCCAGAGGACACCATGGTGGTACTTTTATCTTATTACGCCCTTTCAGGGCTGAAGCCGTGTTTGGGTGCTTGTCCTCCGGCTGTCGCCGGAGGTTATTCAATTTGCGCCACATTCGTGGCAGGTTTTGTGTCTATTGCACTTTTCCTGTGGCTGTAGTTTATTTATATAGAGCCAGCAGCGGTTTAATTATTTTTTTGGACACCAAATCCACTATCCCTGATAGCTTAATCATAATTTCAAAATTCATGACTTAATATAAAAGTATCATAAGGTTACTGTAACTTTCAATGTTTTACAGGCGAGATTTGTAGGAAAATGCTTGAAAATAAAGAAAATCACTTTGAAATAAATGGCACTGACAGGTGCCGGTTATGAATAACCTCCGGCGAAAGCCGGAGGTTGCACACTACGTGTATATGTAGCTCCGAAGGAGCGTAATAATTACATCAGGGAAAATATCTCTCATCAATATTAATCCCATATTCGATTAACAGTTTTCTGCATTCACACTCAAATGATTCTTTCTTGTGATGCTCCTGCTGGCTCTTTATATATCCTGTTATTCTGCCCATATCAAGGTAAGAGCACGTTAGGGCTGCATATCCTTCAGCCCAGCCGTAAAAGTGTGGAAACAAACCACTATCCTTCATCCACATTGATGAATACACCTTTATGTCTCTCATAAAATCAGCAAGTGCAATGGAAGGATGGAGGTCAGTCAGCATATGAATATGATTCTCTATCCCATTAATGCGATAAAGATGGCAACCCTTCTTCTTTATTGTTCCACCAATATAGGCATAGAGCTGATCTACATGTTCCTGGTCGATGGTATCACTGCCATTCTTTGCCCTGAAGATGATATGATACAGTATCTGTCTGTAACTTGTCATATCAACAATAACTAATTTGTTAATCAGCGAGAGATTACCAAGTTACAAATAATGTGGGGTAAAGTCAAGTTTTATTATGCCACTTCAGGGCTGAAGTCATGTTTGTTATACTGCTCCTCCGGCTGTTACCGGAGGTTATTCAATTTGCGCCACATTCGTGGCGATGAAAAGATTTTGTACTCATTCTGCTGCTGAGCATTCAAGTCGCTACAGGATTACTTATAAAACAAAAAAAGCACTGATTTACAGTGCTCTATTGTTTAATGGGGGGCTGCGCGGGGAACTAAATAAGTGCGTATTTTAATAAATGTAATTATTTGTCCTTTGATTTTCTTGCCGTTTCCGTTACTCTTTTTATGAACCCGGTTTTCTTATCGGTGTACTTTTCTCTGTCGTTTCTGTATAGTACTGATAGTCTATCTTTCAACTCCTCATATTCTTTCGCAACTTCTGAATGTTTCCTCAGGTAATCACGGAAGTAGATCTCATCCCAGTCTCCTTTAAAACGAACATGAATATGGAAAGCCTGTCCGACAAAGCCACTTAATGAATAGCCTTTCATAAACATCATATGAGGAGGTGGATTTTCCGGTTGAGCAGAATAATGGTAGCCCAAAGCTGTAACTTTCTCAATTAAATCTTCTTTGTTGAATGAAAGAGGTACTTCAAGCAGGATATCAATTGTTGGTTTTGCTTTCAGGTTTGGAATAGCAGTACTTCCGATATGTTCGATGCTTAAAATATTTTGTTTTCCTATACACTCAATGATTTTTTCTTTTTCATTTTCAAAAATCCTTACCCAATCTGGATTCGGATCAGAAATGATTATAGGAAACAGCTCTCCTAATTCGCTGTTGGTCATTTCATTGAGTTGCTTTTTCATAGAGTCAATTAAAACTAACGCACAACTTCGGGCAGTATGAGCAGTCTATATTTTTAATATGTAAAATACACGATGTTATCAGATTCTCTGCCAGGGGTTATAGTATCACTGATTACAATTCTTTTCCCGTTTCGGTCTAAGTCCCAGCGCAGTTTTGTCACTTTGTCAGCAAAAACCCTGGTTTTAACTGTTGAATTAACATTGCCGCCTATCCACCATAAATCTGTTCCTGAAGTCAGATCAAAGGAGTTATTTCTTTTTCCATATTTATCAAGTTCTATATGTACTAAAATTGTGTCTGACAATATTTTAAGATACTATTCCACTCCTTCAACCAGTATAGTGTCGCATTTTGATGAGTTAAGACGGTGCTTAAGAATTCTTTGATAATCATCTGAATAATACCAATCCTCGAAATCCTTTTTTTCATTAAATTTAATCAGCACAGATTTAGTGTAATTCCAGTTACCTTCAAGAAGGGCAGGGGACTCGTCAATTGCAAGGTATTCACCTTTAAATCTGGAAAAAATCTCGTCAAAATGTTCAAGATATTTTTCGTATTCAGCAGGATCATCGATTCTGATCTGAGCAACAAAATAATGTATCATTTCTATGCAAATTAAGGTTTTGGTTCAAGTCAAAGCTATCGCATTATCTCATTAATGAATCTCTCCAGCTTTCTTATATCAAGGTTTCCATTGGTTCTTACACCGCTGCAAACATCGACAGCGTAAGGCTCAACTTCTGCAACAGCCTGTCTGACATTCTCAGGTTTCAATCCACCCGCAAGGAATACCGGGCATCTGGAATTGATACGGATTTGTCTGCTCAGCTTCCAGTTGTGAACTCTTCCGGTCCCACCGAGTTCTTTGATTTCCAAATTGGGATTACCACTGTCAAGAAGTATTGCATCAACTGATGCGGATAATCTAATGGCCTCATTAACTGAATCTTCATTAATGACATGAATAACCTGGACTATTTTAACCGACGTAAGAGCGTCTTTTAACTGCTTGTATGTTCCTTCAGAAAGTGCATCAACAATTTGAATTGTATTAGTATATGTTCGCTGGTGGTGTTTTATTATTTCATTGACCGAAGTCTCACTGGTCAACAGAAATGTTCCGATGGGAGGAGGAATGGTTGATGCTATTTCTTTAATAAGGTCATCTGAAATAGGCCCGGGTCCACTTGGCATTCTGGCAACAAGTCCGATTGCTGAAGCGCCAAAGCTTATTGCGGTCTTTGCCTCTTCAACACTTTTAATGCAGCATATCTTGATTCTTGTAACCATTTGTTTGTCTTTATTTCTGTTTGCCTTGCCACGTTTTAATCCACTTTGGAATGGCATTGAACAGAATAATTAATACACAGGTGACGATAATAACTGTCAGTGAAGTATTTATAATTCCCTGTGTACGTGTTCCTGCCTCAAGGACC
>CAZGDJ010000347.1:0-3305 GCA_964524635.1 uncultured Rikenella sp.
GCCAGTGATAATCCGTAAATAGCGGCACCTGTCAGATCAAATCTTTCTCCTTTTGCCCCGGCCCATTCGCCTTTCATCTTTTTCCTTATCAGTATCAGGCTTATAATTCCCAGTGGTATCAGAAAGGCAAAGATGCTTCTCCATCCCAGGTAACGTGTAAGAATGCCCCCAAGAAAAGGACCGGAAGAAAGACCGATATAAACGGCCGTGGCGTTTATTCCCATGGCTTTGCCGCGTTCGCCCTGAGGAAACACGTCTGTCAGAATTGCCAGGTTTGTTCCAAAAATCATCGCGCCACCAATTCCCTGGAAGATACGTACAGAAATAAGCCATGGAATATTGGGCGTAAAGGTTAACAGGATCATTGAAAGAGTAAAAATGCTTATGCCAATTGTGAACACTTTTTTCCTTCCAAACATATCCCCGGTTCTTCCTGCCGGGAGGAGAAATATTGAGGTAGAAAGCATGTAACAGCTTACTATCCAGTTCAATGTGACTGCGTTGGTCCCGAACTCTTCACCTATGGAAGGCAAAGCCAGGTTAACCGATGATCCCATAAACGGCGTCAAAAAAGAGGCGAATGCCGTCACTGTAAGTACGGATCTCTTAAGTTCCCTGTCTGTCATTCCCTGGTCTTACTGTCAATAAAGATTGTAACAGGTCCGTCATTTATGAGAGAAACATCCATAATGGCGCCAAAAACACCTGTTTTGGTTTTCTTTCCTGTCAGAGATTCAACCTCACTGATGAAGTGTTCATAAAGCGGGATTGCTTTGTCAGGTTTTGCTGCCCTGATGTATGACGGTCTGTTGCCTTTTTTGGTGGAAGCATGTAGGGTAAACTGGCTGATTATCATTATTTCTTTGTCTGCATCAAGAACTGACAAATTCATCACTCCTTCAGAATCATTGAATATCCTGAGGTTTACAAGCTTTGAAGACAGCCAGGCAGAGTCTTCTCTGTTGTCGTTCTCTTCTATGCCCAGCAGAACCACCAACCCTTCATCAATAGATGAGAAGAGCTTTCCGTCAATGGTCACTGATGCTTTTTTAGCTCTTTGGATAAGGATCCTCATTTCAATGATAATGTCGTAAAATTAATAATTAATAGATATTTTTGTGGCTCCTCAAATACTATGGATTATATCACCCTTATCGGTATTGCCCTGGGTCTGTGCTTTGACACTTTCGCCGTTTCACTTTCATGCGGTGTTGTACAGTCAAGGATCAGGTTTTTTGAAGCAGTACGTATTGCATTTGTCCTGGCTCTTTTTCAGGGAGGAATGCCCGTTCTGGGATATTTCCTCGGATCAACTGTAAGCCAGTATGTCGGTAAATTTGATCATTGGGTGGCCTTTGCACTGCTGGCATTTCTTGGGATCAGAATGATAATTGAAGGTCTCAGGAAGGTTGAAGATAAGACTCCGCGTGATTTCAGGAATATGTCCGTTTTGCTGACAATGGCAGTAGGCACAAGCATTGATGCTCTTGCGGTGGGAATCAGTTTCGCGTTCCTTCAGACAAACATATGGATTGCCGGGGTCATAATAGGGATAGTCACATTCCTTGCATCAATGACGGCAATAAGAATCGGAAAATCAGCAGGCAGCCATCTCGGACAGAGAGTTGAAATTATCGGAGGTATTATATTGGCAGTTATCGGTGTCAAGATTTTAATCGAGCACCTGATAGTCTGATATAAACGCCGGCTCAGGCTTCTGTCAGTATTAATAAACCCTTACTGTCCTTAAACCGAATACCGGGCCAGCCATGTTGTTTTCCTGTGATTGAATACGAAGAGTGACTTTTGATCTCCCCCTGGTTAATTCAGGAGGTATTGCATACTCCACAAAAAGGAATTCTCCGTCTTTCTTGTTTGAGATGTTTTCGGTGGCAATTATCTGCCCGTTAACCATGATATCAAACGTTTTTCTGCCGGGGAATCCGCCCCAGTATTCTGCAACGATTTTATTCTTTGTTTCAGGATCTGTTTTCATCTCTGCAGAGAACCATCCGTTGCGGGTTTCACGGAATGGTCTTCCCTTAAACATCCCGGGGTTTGTCCGTTCACCCTTAAAGACATGGTCTCTTTCAGGCTGCATTTCGCCTGGCTGAAAGAAATCAACGGTTGCCTTCTCAAGATTCTTCTTGAATTCAAGCAAAGCAATATAAGAATCCTCTTTTTCCTTCCATTCTTCTTCGGTATACATATCCCAGAAAATGGTATAACGCATGTTATATGTTCTGTAAAACGGTTTCAGTTCAACATTTCTGGGACGTCCAACCTGGTTGATCATAAAAGTGTTGTTCTTTCCTTCAACAGGTAATAGCCAGTACGACGGATTCCGATCTGCAGTCATCAGTACAGGAACATATAACGGTGTCAGAGCCAGAGAATCATCAACAGATCCAAGCTCACCAGCCAGCACTACAGGCCCATAAAAGACGGCCACACGCAGGGAGTCGTCAGGCATTGACTCAAGGCGCAGGCTGAAAGGAATGCGGAGTTCAACCTTGTCCCCTGTTTTCCACTTATGCGTAACCGGAACAAAACTGCCTGGTGTTTCCCTTACATTCCTTCTTTTTCCGTTTACGTATAACTCAATACCATTCTGTGCCCAACCAGGATACCTCAGATAAATTGTAGCCTCGACAGGCTCACTAACAGATATTTCCAGAAAAGAACCCTGCTCTTCAGGATATTGAGTTTTTTGAACCAGCCTGATACCTTTTTCCTTCCAGTCTAATTCAGATGCAATATATTGATATACATACAGGTCATTGTTATTGTGAAAGTAGATTGAGCTGCCATATTTTGCATGATTCTCCATGCCTGTGCCAATGCAGCAGGTAAACCACTCAGGATCCTGAAAATCTTTATATCCTCCCATATCAAGTGAAAGATTATAGACCACATGGCCATCCTCGGGATTCTGTGAGGAGAGAATGTGATTGAAAAGCGCCCTCTCGTAATAATCAGCAACACCGGCAGCGGCTGTCCATTCAAACAGATGGTTTGACAGCTTGAGCATGTTATAAACATTGCATGTCTCCGTTGTTCCATCACTGAGCCTGTTGCGCAGTTTATCCTCATCACCGAAATACTCATTATCACCATGCCCGCCGGTCACATATGAATGATGCTTAACAACTGTTTCCCAAAAAAAAGTTGCTGTTTTGCGGTCAAGCATGTCACCGGTAACCTCGTAGCGGCGGGCCATACCAATTAGTTTTGGGATATTGGTGTTGCCGTGCTTACCCGGAAGTATATCTTCACCCCGCGATAGTGGCTCAAGAATAAATTTA
>CAZGDJ010000348.1:0-3274 GCA_964524635.1 uncultured Rikenella sp.
TGAAAAGAGTGCGATCTTTTCTGTGATATAACTGACATCCGCATCTGTCAGGTCTGAATGAAGCGGAAGTGTTAAAAGCTTCTTTGATTCATTTTCAATATAGCTGCAATCAGAGATAAACGGTTTGAAAAGCGGTTGTCTTGTGAGAGGAGTATAATGGCAGCCGGTTGCCACACCAAATGATTTCAGATGTATCATCATTTTGTCCCGGTTTTTAGTTCTTATCCCGAACATCTGATATGGATACTCTTCAGGCTGGAAGGGTAACAAGGGCTCAATTCCGTCAATTCCCTTCAGCCTATCAAGGTATGTCATTATGATCCTGCTTCTTTTCATATTAAACTCCGGAAGCTTTCTCAGCTGAACCAGCCCTATAGATGCTGCAAGATCATTCATATTGTACTTATACCCAAGAACATTGATTTCATAAAACCAGTGCATGGCATCCTGATCAGCTTCGGTATATCTCCTGGCGCTCTTCCATGTATCCTTGTCAATACCGACCCATCTCATCGCTCTGACCTCTCTGAACAGGTCTGTATCATCCGTTACCATCATTCCGCCGTCACCAGTGGTCATGCATTTCTTTTCCTCAAAACTGAAACATCCGATTTCCCCCCATCGGCCCAAAGCTTTACCCTTGTATTTTCCTCCGGCTGTATGAGCGCAATCTTCAACTACTTTAAGGTTTCTGGTACGTGCCCACTCATTTAAACTGTCCATTGCCACCGGATGCCCGGCATAATGAACGGGAATAACCGCAACACAATCTTTATCATATTTTCTGTCAAGATCTTCGATACTTATCCCCAGTGTGACAGGATCAGAGTCAACAAACACCGGTATAAGACGGTTATAAAGCACTGCAGTGGCTGTGGAGGCAAAGGTCAGGGCCGGCACCAGAACCTTCCTGCCTTCAGGAAACCTGAAACAGGCCAACGCCAGATGAAGAGCCGCAGTGGCAGAATTAACTCCTATTGCTGTCTTGCATCCAATGAATTTTGTCCATGCCTCTTCGAACTCATTCACTTTAGGACCCAAACCGACCCAGGATCGTTCAAATGCCTCCCTGATTGCAATTAGTTCCTCATCACCGAGAGACGGCTTAAAAAGACGGATATTCATATTACTCTATATTGTGAAAATGAAATATTGTTCCTGTCCTTCTCAGACAAGACAGGGTCAATTACAGGCCAGTTAATGTCAAGATCTTTGTCATTCCAAAGAATTACTTTTTCATGTTCCCGGGAATAGACATTATCTACTTTATATATTACCTCACAGTTGTCTGTAAGGCTGCAGAAGCCGTGAGCAAAACCTCTTGGAATATAAAACATTTTAAAATTCTCCGAAGACAGCTCAACTGAAACCCACTTCCCGAATGTTCCAGAATCTGGCCTCATATCAACAGCCACGTCAAATATCGCTCCCCTGACACAACGGACCAGCTTTGTCTCCTGAAATGGTGGCATTTGCATGTGCATACCCCTTACAGTGCCTTTAAGAAGTGACAGAGAATGATTTTCATGAAGCCACTCTCTGTCTATTCCATATTGTCTGAACAATTCCTTATCATATGTACGCATAAAAAATCCACGATGATCACTCCATGGTTGCAGTGTAATCTCATAAAGTCCTTTTATCTGTAACTCTTTAATTATCATCTTATTCCATTTTCAAATTCATCAATCTGATTCAAGCTGAACCTGACCATGTCTTCTCCTTGTGACTGAGCTTTATACCAACTGACAGTCATTCTCACTGCTTTATCAAATCCAAGAGCAGGCTTCCAGCCTAAACTGTTTCTTGCCTTTGAGATGTCCAATCTGAGAGTATTTGCTTCATGTTTTACTGGGTTCTCCTTTCTTTCAGTAATTGTACCTGAGCCCCATAAGCCTGCAATTTTTTCAGCCAGGTCTCCAACAGTATGATCTTCTTTGTTTTCAGGTCCGAAATTCCAGGCTCCACAAAACTCTGAAGGTTGCTGCAGCATTTTTTCAGCAAGAATTAAATACCCGTACAGAGGATCCAGAACATGCTGCCATGGTCTTAATGATAATGGATTTCTGAGGTCAATCCCGTTTCCCTTTTTTAATGCCTTTATACAATCCGGAACAATCCTGTTATCAGCCCAGTCACCTCCTCCGATAACATTCCCCGCTCTGACAGTTGCCACTGCCGGTGACTGCGGTAAACCAAAGAAAGATCTTCTATAAGCCAGTGTAACAATCTCAGCAGCTGCCTTACTTGCACTATACGGATCACTGCCTCCCAGTTTATCTGTCTCACGGAACGGAGCTCCATTACTGTCATTTTCATAACACTTGTCTGAAGTGACGACAATTACTGTTTTGACAGAAGGGGCATCTCTTAATACTTCAAGAAGGTTTGCAGTGCCTAATATGTTTGTCTTTAGAGTTAAAAGAGGATTATTGTAGGATTCCAGAACAAGAGGCTGGGCAGCGAGATGAAACACTATATCAGGACAAGCCCTCAAAACAATCTTTCTTAACCCTTCAATCTCGGTGATATCATGCCTCAGGTCGTTGGTAATTTTATTAATACCCAGCGCATAATAAGCGTCAAGAGGGCTTTTCGGGTCAAGGGCTATCCCGGTGACTTCAGCACCAAGTTTGTGAAGCCAAAGGCTCAGCCACGAACCTTTGAAACCGGTGTGACCTGTTATAAGAGCCTTTCTGTGTCTAAATACTTCTGTGATCATTTTACCACACTTTCCACCTGGCTTTTCCTGAGCGCCACAATTCTTCAAGGTTGTTCTTATCACGCAATGTATCCATCGGTCTCCAAAAGCCTGTATGTTTAAATGTAAACAACTGACCTTCGTTTGCCATTTTCTCAAGAGGGGATCTTTCCCAAATGGTATTATCTCCCTCAAGTATATACTCGAAGACCTTATATCTGCAAACAAAATACCCGGCATTGATCCATGCTCCGTCACCTTTCGGTTTCTCAACAAACCGGCCGACCATGCCTCCGTCTTCAATATCCAGGGCTCCAAACCGGCCTTCAGGCTGGGAAGAAGTTATGGTGGCCAGCTTACCATGCGATCTGTGGAAGTCCAGAAGCTGGTCTAACTTTATGTCTGTAAGTCCATCTCCGTATGTGAGCATAAAATCTTCACCTTCGGGAACATATGGTCTGGCTCTCAGTACACGGCCTCCTGTCATAGTATCAAGTCCGGTATCAAGCAATGTCACTGTCCAGGCTTCACTCGGATTGTTGTGTATCTGCATTTTGTTTGCCGCCAGATCAA
>CAZGDJ010000349.1:0-3257 GCA_964524635.1 uncultured Rikenella sp.
TCTCCCCGGCGGCCTTGTTTGTGAAGGTAAGAGCGAGAATACGGTAAGCAGGCACTCCCTGCTTCAAAAGATGAGCAATACGATATGTCAGTACACGCGTCTTTCCTGAGCCGGCACCTGCAATAACCATGGCGGGACCGTCAGTATTGACGACAGCCGCCTTTTGTGCCTCATTTAGCTCATCCAGGTAATTTTGTGACATGTGTTGCTGAAGGATTTTAACCGGTCAAAGATAAGATTACCCGCTTAGTGAGAAAAGCAGACAGCCATTCAAAGCAGCGAAAGTTTTCAACATCTTTAAAGAGATGCGGACAGCAGAGCCTGACAAGAACAGAGCCTGATATTTTTTATTAGTTTTGCATATCATTATCCTGAATCAATTCGTTTACTAAGGGTGCTAAAGCGTATTTTTCTCATAACGTCATTATTACCGCTGATGCTTCAGGCGCAGATAACTGCGCCCGGGAGCAATGCTGTGCGCAGGACAAAATTCCCGGTGTCAACAAGAGTAGACTCAGTGTATATTTTTTGTACAAATGATGCTTCCGACCGGGGCACTCTCACTGCAGCCAGTCCGGGAGGTTCACCTCCCTTCACATTTACCTGGACCCGCTATGACAATTCAGGTGGAGCTTACTCAATAGCGGTAAAAACTGAATCAGGCCTGACCTCAACGGCCACCGGCCTTATAGAAGGAGGATATAAAGTAAATATCACCGATGGAGGTACTTATAATACTTCATTGTATGCATGGGTTAACCTTGACAAACCTGTGGCATATGCATCACTAAAAGACAATAAATGTGACATGGTAGCGCTTAACGGGGATACTGCAAGTGACCCTTTCTATTATTATGACCCTGTAACCGGTACCTCGCGACGCTTGAGAAATTCGCTGGCATTTGAATGGTCATCAACTCCTGCATCATCAATACCATATCCGACATTTATTTTAGATCCGATAACCTATAACCCTCCCCTCGTTGATGTAAGTTACATGCTCCAGGTGACAGACAGCTTCGGATGCGTTGGCTCATCTTCATTTGATTATCCTTCAATCCATGTAAGGGCATCATTTGTTGCCGATCCCACACCTGCCACCGGAGAGGCTCCGTTTGAAGTCGCATTTACAAATAACTCTGCATCCTTAAGACCTGCCAGCTACCTGTGGACTTTTGGTGATGGCTCTGTTTCAGACCTGGCTGATCCTGGTCCGCACACCTATTATATACCTGATAAATATGAGGTTACACTGACAATTGAGAGTGACCTTTTTTGCAGCGATGACACCACTGTAATGATTACCGTTGAGCCTTCAGCTTTGCAGATGCCAAATGTCTTCAGTCCCAATGGCGATGACATAAATGATTTCTTTGTGCCAGAGAAGAAATCCTTGAAGTACATTAATGTCCAGATCTTTGCAAAAAGCGGTCGCAGGGTATATTATTTTGAGGGCAACGGAGAAGCTATTCAGGATTGGACAGGGTGGGATGGCAAGATCAATAATTCCGAACGATATGCAGAACCCGGTGTTTACTTCTATATCATCAGAGCTGTAGGTTATGATGAGAAAGAGTATAAAGGGGGGAAAGAATACCGCAATGCTCTTTATCTTTTCAGATAACTCAGGTTCGTTTTCTATTACACCTTCTTTAAATAATAATCCCCTTATTCCTGATTTTTTAATAAATTTGAGAAACTGATTAAGTGTTAAACAAACTAATACTTTACATTATGGGAATACTAGACAAACTTCTTTCAGGCGGAAAATCCGTACCAGATCAGAATGTCGTTGGTGGCATCCTTGACATGATCAATGACAGTAAAACAGGAGGTCTTGAAGGCCTGGCAGGAAAATTTGCTCAGAACAAAATGGGTGACATTGTTGAATCATGGATCAGTACGGGGAAAAACAAATCCGTGAATCCTACTCAGCTAAACAATGCTCTGGGCGGCGATATGGTCAAAAACCTTGCTGCAAAGTTGGGTATTACGCCGGCCAAGGCTCTTTCAATGCTGGCAAAACACCTTCCCAATATTGTTGACAAACTGACTCCTGACGGTAAAGTGACAGGCCAGGCAGGTGCAGTAAATGTTCAGGATATTCTGGCTAAACTGATGAAGAAATAGAACTTGTAAACATTATTTATCAAGCCGGAAACTTTTCTTCCGGCTTTTTTGTTTCTCCGTTCACCGGTCATTATCTCCATTCAATGGAATTTTACATTTTTTTAGCGGATAAAACTTGTAAAACCATAAAAGTTTTCAGATTTTCGCACCCGATAAAATTGAGAGCATAGAATGGAAGGTAGTGATGATAGGATTATTTCTGTTGCCGCAGATCTGTTCCGGCTGTATGGGATCAAAGCTGTAACCATGGATATGCTTGCGCAGCACCTGGGTATTTCAAAGCGCACTATTTATGAAAGGTTCAAAGACAAGGATGAGCTTTTGCTGGCGGTAATGGAATGGATGATTGATAGACAGAAAGAGAAAGTAAATCATATTATGGATTCTTCTCCAAATATAATAGCGGCGGTATTCACCATGCTCAGAATGGGAAGAGATCATTCTGCGACAATGAATCCACTGATTGGTTCAGATTTGCAGAAGTATCATAGTAATGTGTTATTAAGAATAAAGGAGAAATGCGAGAACCCTGATTATGAGGCCATACATAAGATTCTTAATGAGGGTAAGAACCAGGGTCTTTTCAGGACGGAGATTGACAGTGAGATTGTCGGAAGGTTTATGTCAGTGATCGGACCGTTTCTTCATGATGATAAAGTTTTTCCGCCTGAAAAGTTCATCCAGCGTGACCTGGTAAAGAATATAATGATAAGCTATCTGAGGGGCATTTCAACCTCCAGGGGTCTTAAAATCATAAATGAACTTGAACCTGAATTTTAGACAGAAATAAATTGTGAGTTGAAAATATTTCTTCCATAGAATTTAAGAAAACACTAAACCTTTGAAATATTCTTATTTCATTTTCGTCTCTGAAAGTAAAAATGATAGTTAAACTGATTATAACATGAAAAGAAAATTAATTGCTTTTATTATTCTTGCCTCTCTTGCCTGTGGTAAGGGATTAATGGCGCAGGAAGCACCGGCTTCACTGTCGCTTACAGTAAATGATGCGGTACAGTATGCTCTCGAAAATAACAGGAGTATTGCCTCTGCACGCTATGATCTCCTTGCCTCGGAAAAGGGGTACTGGGAGGCTTTGTCAGCAGGATTGCCTTCAATAGATGCAA
>CAZGDJ010000350.1:0-3213 GCA_964524635.1 uncultured Rikenella sp.
TTCCACCACCGTTACCACGCACATCAATTATCAGGTTTTCGTATGAACAAATTTTAGATTTATTTGATTCAATAAGTTCCTTTATTCTATCTACATACTCATAGTCAAAACCGGATATCCGAATTAGTAAGGTTTTTTCACTGACTGGTCTTAAATAAAAACCTTCTATCTCATTTAGAATTACTGCAATAGAATCTTTTGACAGTGTTGGATTGGGTTGTTGTTTAATATAAGTTGCTTGAACCCCTTCAAAATTCAAAACACAATCAAAATGTAAACTATACGTTTCTTTTATTTCCGAATGATCCCCTTTATAATAAGTCGCTTCGTTACCTTTTATTAGTTTAAACTTTATTTCTTTGGGTTTCCACGATTCGTTCTCTGAACTGATTATAAAGCCAACATAAATGTCATTTTGCTTTTTAATCCCAACTTTATATCCACCTGAAATCCAAATGCCTTCAATATTGTCTTTGCTTTTTAGCAGTTGTTTTTCAAAAGTTGGAATTTCAATTGGCATTATTTCAACATCAGCCGTAACAGTTTCAGATATATTTTGATTCTTTGAGACTAAAACTAAATGACCATCTTTGAAATAGTTGCAATATTGTTTAAGGTAATGTTGGCATTTTATATTTGAGGCAGTTTTAACAGAGTCAAACAATGAATTTTTGAAACTAATATAACCTGCAATATCTTTAGTTTTTTCACCAAATCCAGGATATTCGGTCTCAACTTTTTGGACTATTTGGTTAAAAACAGTGTCACACTTACAGGTACTTTGAGAAAAAAGGCTAACACTCTGGACCAATAAAGTCAATGTCAATAATATCAGTCTGTTCATTTTCTTGGTTTTTTTAATTACTGCCAACGCATTTATCTGTCATCTGGAAGAAAATATGATGAGTTGATCGTGGTGTTATTACACACTCCCAAAGTTAGCCTTTAAATAACATAATTTCGAGAATCATTTATACTTAAGCCTGCCATCCCTGGCTGTGAAAGAATGATAAATAACTTTTACAGGTTCGTAAGAATCATTTCATTTATTAAAATTCTGTATCAGAGACTTTCGATGTAATCTTTATAGAATCGCTGAGTACTACCCATACAAAACTGCTTGTGTATGTCTCAGTATAGTTGTTTCATGGTGCTTAATCTTTGAATGAACGGATAAGGAGGGTATGCCGCGCCCCGGCAAGCGAAGCGGAAGCGGAGGTACAAGTTTGATTGGAATCTGGAATTTGTCACGGTTTAGGAGTATTCCGGCGGACAGATGCGCGCCTGGCCTGACCGAAGCGTCGGGGTGTTTTTGCACTCGTGGTGATATGTTGAAATTCTCTTTTCGTTATAAAGTTTGCGGGATACGCAAAAACTCCCGACCTGTTAGCTGTAGGGTTTATTATGTAGGAGCATCTTCATTGTCCACACCTTGCATTATTTGAAGTTGTAATAAATGAGTGAAAGTATTCCGGATAAGGATTCAACACGTTATACTAAACAAAAACTTGTATTAGCTCAGTTTGACAATGACTTTTGTACCGCAGGATGTTCTTCAGGAAGGCGTTTCCACATCTGATCTATCATGACAATTGCCAAAACAAATGCAAACAAGACTATAATCATTATCTTCTGTTCCAAGGGCTGTAGAAACGCCACAACGGTATTTGCAGATGCGTGAGCGATACCAGCGGTTAGCACGCTCCCGCGACTCCGATTGTAACACCAGCAAAGAATAATACCGGAAGGTATGTGTAACAGATATGAACTGACCCAGAAAGATAATGTTAATACATCTCTTCCTTCACCTATCCAAAGAAATAAGTGCCAAGGTACCCATAACAGAGCCAGTATCAGGCCGGCAACAAGCGGACTCACATAAGCCTGGAGCCTGGGAAGCGCGAAACCGCGCCATCCCGCTTCTTCTCCGGTACCATTGAAGAAAAAGAATTGATACAGAAATTTCACAGTAATCAAACCGGCCAGACCAAAACCCGCAGCCGGAAGACTGGAAAATGAGGGTGACTGTTGACCCAGCAACCAGCAGATCAAAGCCGAGACCACAGTCAGAAGAGGGAAAATTAATAACGCGATAAATATCCATGCAGGACTAGCACCTGATCTGAGTGACTTCAGTTGGAAACCTCGCACAATGGGGAAACGCGTATATACGAGATTCACGATTAATGCAACAGGAAGAGCTGAGATAGCCACCAGTGCTACAAGTGCAGGCGATAAAGGTCCTTTATTGATGAAAACATGATTGGAAATAAAGACGGATGTTACAACAATCCATGAGATGATAAAAGCGACCCATGAAATCCGTTTTTTTGTCGAGAGCCGATTTGAACCGAAAAAGCTTGATATAATGATCCCTGCAAGTGCAGGTCCACAGGTCGCCAGGAACATCAGAGGCAAAACAAAGTACTTCCCACTCATAACTGCTTTATACGAGAATCCCAAACCCCATGTTATTACGAATGTGAGGATAAAGAAAGCTGTTACCTGGTGACGGCCGATCCATTTGAACGCTTTGGTAATCATAAAGTTTCTTTTAGACGACAAACTATAAATCAATCACAATAAAGACCGTCGAGAACTAATCTTACCGTATTAAAATGCGTTATTTTTATGTTAACTGGCTAAGAGGATTGAGGAGTATGATCTGAAATGGGCTGTATTAAGACCTTTGAAGAGATAAGTAACTTACAGCAAACATTTCACTTACAGCTAACGGCCCGGCAGTATGTTTTTGTAAACGTTACCCGACAACAGCACTGCCACGAGTCAGTCCCGGTAGGCCAGAAATCCGTCGTGCCCCCGCCTGAGTCGGGGCAAGCTGCGCCCCGCGAGAGCGTAGTGAGCAGCGGGGGTACAAGTTTTATCGGAGCCAGAAAACTGTCAAGGTATATTGGATTTAAAGTGCTAGCGGATGCGCGCTTTGCCCAACGCAGGGTAGCGAAGCTGGGTGTCCGGGTGCATGAACCATTACTTAGCTGTCCTGAGGGCTGGAGCAAAAGCAAAAAGTGTAACGACTGGTCCCGCGAAGCGGGAAGCTTATTAACTCTGCCCTCCGTGTTAGAATTTCGTGCCAATTTTATTCCTTATTGTAGTTATCATTTAAGACTTTATAAATCAAGATATTTTGAAATTTATCCGGTTCATCTATATTTGGATGATGAGCAGATTCTTCAAACCATATAATTTCTTTTT
>CAZGDJ010000351.1:0-3199 GCA_964524635.1 uncultured Rikenella sp.
GGAAGATAAAATGACCGCCATCAGCCCTGAAACTGGTGAAATGCGTTATGTCATCCGGATAGAACACTTCCTTATCATCATACCTGAACTTTAGTATTGCAACAGGTATACCCCTTATTCCCTTTTCGATGGTCAGATATGCTCTTTTTTCCGGAGTCGCATCTTCAACTGTAAAACCACTGCCTGCTATCCTGTGATTATGTACCACAGATAAAACAAAGCTGCCGAAGTATTTTTCCTCGGTTGCTTTAGGTATGGATATCTGACTTCTTGTTAGAAAGGGCTTCAGCTTTGCCCCCTCAATATCGGAAACAAGTACGATACGGTGGTCTTTTCTTATTACACAGGGTTTATTTGTAAGTATTTCAATGCTCCCTTTCCTGAGATCCAGATAATTGCCACCAGTTTCAATAATGAGGCTGTAGCTGCTGCCTTCAGGCTTTCGGTCAAACATGAAAACAGGTACAGCCTGATCAATTGTAAAAGAAAGCTTGTCTTCAGGATGGAGACTGTTAATCTTTGACTTCTGATGAAATACAGGAATCTCCTCATTTAAGGCAATATGCAGACATTGATAGATTCTGGCTTCGATATAGGGTTTAATAAGTATTTCAAAGTCTTTTTCATTAATATTCTCAAGAAATTCTCTGACACTTCTGTGCTTTGAAAACAGCTTGTATAGATTTCTGTCTGAATACTCATTTATCAACCTAACAACTTCACGTTCTTCATTATCAAGGCTTGAGAGGGTTGAGTTATCCGGATGTGGTGACAATGCTTCTGATAAATAGAAATATGAGATACCAGCCCTTCGTTCAATAATATATGGCAGTAAAATAGATCCCCAGTGACGATGTTGGGAAAGTACTAATGAAAAGAGCCTTTCTTTTTTTTCTGTGTTTTCCGCCTGCATGCTTTAGTTGTAAGCAACCTGCAATTTTGATAAATACTGTTGGATTTTCAAAGGGTTAGTGACATTTATTTTATTTAAGGCTCGTTATTTTTACATAATACACCGTTATGGCTGTATTAAGGAGCTTGTAATAATAAATTTTAATATATTGTCACTCTTGATTAACCTGGCTTAAAAATGAAAAAAATCTTAATATTCAGCATCTTGCTGTTTTCGGGATCTGCAATTTATTCTCAGGAGACTGAGTTGGGAACGGGATGGAAAGCAATTAAAGCATCGGATATAGCAGCTGATGGATGCTTCCTGACAAAAAATGATCCTGACTATAATGGTTGGCTGAATGCAGACGTTCCTGGCACAGTTCTGACTACCCTGTTGAATAATTCTCTGGTCCCTGATCCTTTCTTTGGTATGAATAATGAAAAGATACCTGATATCTATAATACAGGACGTGATCAGTATACTTATTGGTTCTATAACAGGTTCACTACCGAAGGTATTGATTCTTCTAAAACTGTTTGGTTAAAATTCAGGGGTATAAATTATGCTGCTGAGATATATCTTAATGGCAGGAGAATAAGTACTGATAAGCATGAGGGTATGTTTCTGCGTGAGAAATATAACATAACTCCTTACCTGAACAGGACTGGTTATAACCGTCTGGCGGTGCTTGTAGAGCCTCCATTGCATCCCGGAAATCCGAATGGGGGACAGGGTGGCGATGGAACGATAGGACGTGATATTACCATGCAGTTCACTCCGGGATGGGACTGGATTCAGCCTGTAAGGGACAGAAATACCGGAATATGGGATAAAGTAACAATTGAGATAACTG
Organism: uncultured Rikenella sp.; assembly: GCA_964524635.1. Classification (GTDB taxonomy): domain Bacteria; phylum Bacteroidota; class Bacteroidia; order Bacteroidales; family VadinHA17; genus SR-FBR-E99. The sequence continues at coordinate 1,749 of CAZGDJ010000351.1, forward strand.
ATGATGTTGATATCAGGGATGGGTTTGTCAGAACCAGGGTGCCGGGTATCAGAGTACCAGCTGATCTGCAGGAACCGGCTTTTGTGACTTTTTCTGCCCAACTGGTAAATGCCGGAGATGAGATTGTTGAAGGTGAAGCTGTCCTTACATTTCTTAACAACACTGAAAAAAAGAAGGTTAAGCTTGACCCACACTCAACTACCGACATCGTTTTCAATGAGATCAAGCAAATCAATCCCAAATTATGGTGGCCTAACGGCGTCGGTATGCAAAACCAATATAATGCTGTCATCATCTTTATTAAAAAAAATGACATTGTATCAGACCGTGAAGATTTTATGTTCGGTATCAGAGAAACGGGAAGTTACTACGATGAGAAGACAGGATCCAGAACATTTACTGTTAATGGTCAGAAGATTTTTATAAAAGGGGGCAACTGGATTGCATCAGATGCTCTTCTCCGCCTTTCTCCTGAAAGATATGATGCTGAAGTGAAAATGCATGCTGAAATGAATATGAATATGATCCGCGTATGGGGTGGGTCAATAATGGAACGTCCGGAGTTTTACAAAGCATGTGACAAATATGGAATACTGGTCTGGCAGGATCTGTGGATAACAGGAGACTGCAACGGCAGATGGAGTGACATGACCAAAGCTGAAACACAGGAGCGTCGAAGGGAATATCCTGATAATCATTCACTTTTCATCAAGTCGCTGGCTGATCAGGTGAAGATGCTTCGCAACCACCCTTCGCTTTTTCTATGGTGCGGCGGTAACGAGTTCCCGCCACCACCTGAACTGGACACAAGAATACGCACAACACTTCAGGAGAATGATGGCACCAGATACTATCTTAATGAATCGACTTCTCCTGATCTTCTGAAAAACACAATCGGAGGCACTGCAGATGGACCATATACCATTAAGGAGCCATCGTGGTTTTTTACTCAGAAGTGGTTTGCATTCAATCCTGAAATGGGATCAGTGGGGATTCCTGAGATCGAAAGCCTGAGAAAAATATTGGAACCCAAAGACCTTGTGCCTCCTCAGGGTGATGTTATAAATGAAGCCTGGAAATATCATAAGTACCTTGGATATGATGATCATATTGAGAATCTCGGCACACCCACCGGAATAGAGGATTTTGTTATGAAGGCACAACTGGCAGGGTATGAACAATATCGATCCATGCAGGAAGGATATAATGCTCATATGTGGGATTGGTATACAGGATTACTGGTCTGGAAGAACCAGAATCCATGGACAGCATTAAAAGGTCAGTTTTATGACTACTTTCTTGATCAGAATGCCTGTTTCTATGCATATAAACACGCTGCCGCTCCTCTTCATTTGCAGCTCAACCTCAATGACTCAGCCATTTATATGGTTAATGCTTCTCCTAAGGAACGCAAAGGACTGAAAGCCGAGGCATTGCTTATTGATGAGACA
>CAZGDJ010000352.1:0-3194 GCA_964524635.1 uncultured Rikenella sp.
CATGGGTTCCCGAAAACAATAAACGGGAAAATTGATAAGAAAGCTTTGACAGTTGAAATGAGTGAGCTGGTAAGTAAACATGAAAAAGAAGCAGATGGTCTAACACCCACTGAAGGAAGAATTCGTAAGATATGGTGTGAGGCTTTGAACAGAGATGATGTATCAATTACAGACGACTTTTTTGAGATTGGCGGTAATTCATTACTGGGGATCAGAATAATCAACAAGATAAAGGAAGAGTTTGGCGTCAAGGTGACCTTTAAAGAGCTCGTTTCTCATTCTACCCTGAGCCAGCTTGGTGCTCTGATTAACAGTCAGACAGGTGGGGCGGAAAGGATAATCGATCTTGTTCACCTGACTGATACGACTCATTTGCCTCTGACAAGAAACCAGAAAAGACTCTGGATTATTTCTAAATTACAGCCCGATGTTCCATCTTACATTATACCGGCGACATATAAGTTTAAAGGGTCATTTAACAGAGAATTATTTGAAAAGAGTCTGGATACCTTATTCCATAGGCATCATATAGTATTTTCTGTAATTAAGGATGTTAACGGAGAACCGTATTGTGATATTACCCCGTCTGAGATTAATATATCATTTCTTGATTGCACCGGACTTCCCGCAATTGAAAAGGAGAAGAAGGTAAGAGATATAATTGATTCAGATTGTTTAAAGCCTTTTGACCTGGAAAACGGTCCTCTTTACCGGTTGTATCTTATTAAGACTGCAAATGATGAGTACTATTTCCATATGAGTGTTCATCATATTGTTTTTGATGGCTGGTCATTTGCGATACTGGTAAATGATTTAACGGAGATCTATAACAGTCTTGTTAAAGGTAAAGAAATTGACCTTGAAGAGCTGGAGTTTCAACAGTATGATTATGCTCAATGGGAAGCCAGGTCAGAAGAAAATAAAGAATCTGTCGATTTCTGGGAAAAGAACTTACAGGATTGTTCGCCGAAACTGAATTTCCCGTTCGATTTCACACCACCTGAACAACCAACTGGCAGAGGTGGTTTTGAAACACTTCGTTTTAGCAGGACACTTTCAAAAGCTCTCAGACAAATAAGCAAAGAAGAAGGAGCTTCACTTTTTGCAACAATGATGAGCGCTTTTGGGGTTCTTTTGAATAAGTACTCAGGGGAGGATGATCTTAATATTGGCGTTCCGGTTGCTTACAGACCCCATACTAAACTGGAGAGTATATTTGGAATGTTCGTCAATACTATCGTTGTCAGATTGAAATATGAAAATGAAGTCACCTTCAGGGATTTGATCAAGCATTCAAACGATGCAATACTCAATGCTCTTTCACACCAGGATATTCCATTTGAAAGAGTTGTTGAGATAGTAAAACCTGAGCGTATTACCGGAGCTAATCCATTGTTCCAGGTTTCTTTTGCATGGCAGAATAACCTGGGCACTCCGATGAAGCTGGAAGGTGTTAAAAGTGAGGCAGTAAGAATAAATGAAGGTGCTTCTATATTTGATCTGATTTTGAATCTTTCCGAAAACGGAGACTTTATTGAGGGAGATTTCAATTATAGTCTTGATGTTCTGAAACCAGAGACAATAGTCATGTTAAAGAAAACTTTCATGACTCTTGTCGAAACCCTGGTGGAGAATATTGATATGCCGGTCAGATCAATTCACTTAATAACTGAAGAGGAAAAGGAGATAATAGAAGAATTCAATAGAACGGATGCTGATTATGAAGACAATATATGTATTCATCAAAAATTCGAACAACAAGTTGAAAAAAATCCTGACAATATTGCCCTGTTGTTTGATAATCAGTCACTGACTTACAGGGAGTTTAATGATCATGTCAATAAAATGGCGCATAAACTTATTGAATCAGGAGTACAGGTTGAAGACATTGTTGGTATTTGTATTGATCGCTCTGTAGAGATGATGATCGGTATCTACGGGATTCTCAAAGCTGGAGCCGTTTATATGCCTCTCAGTACAGATGCACCCACAGAAAGGCTGAAGAGTATCATCACAGACGCAAAACCAAAACTTATTATTTCGACCAGGAATTCATCTCAAAATATTCCGGATTCCTGCACACTATTGTTAATTGATGACATTCTGAAGAGCCCGCTGTCGACAGATTCTTCAAATCCGAAAGTTGAGGTCAATTCAAAGAATCTTGCTTATATTATTTATACTTCAGGCTCTACTGGAACCCCGAAGGGAGTTATGATAGAACATCATTCAGTTTTGAACAGGCTTGGCTGGATGCAAAAAGCTTATCCTCTTGATGAATCAGATACTCTGTTACAAAAAACTCCAATTACCTTCGATGTTTCTGTTTGGGAGTTGTTCTGGTGGTCATTCAATGGTGCCAAACTTGTTCTGCTTCCTAAGGGTGGTGAAAAAGAACCTGATACGATAGTTAATCATATCAGTAAGTATAAAGTTACCACTGCCCATTTTGTTCCTTCAATGTTCATCGTTTTCTTCGAAGTTCTTAAAGCACAGCAACTATTTAAGGAACTCGGATCAATGAGACGGCTATTCATGAGCGGAGAGGCCCTCCCCACAAAACTGGTGTGTGAGTTCAATGAAATGAGAGTTAATTACTCCCTGCCTGATATTATTAACCTTTATGGACCTACGGAGGCAACAGTAGATGTATCTTATTATAACTGCCCTGAAAAGGATTTAAAGAATGTCTTTATTGGCAAGCCAATAGATAACACGAAGCTCTTTGTTGTGAATAGGGAAAACATTCTCCAGCCCATTGGAGTAATTGGTGAACTGATAATAACAGGTGTCAATCTTGCAAGAGGATATCTGAATCATCCTGAGCTTACAGAACAGAGATTCTTTGAGTTAGAGATTTCAGACAATTTGTCGGTCAGGGCCTACCATACAGGAGACCTGGTAAGGCTTACAGCAGATGGGGAAATTGATTACATCGGCAGGCTTGACAATCAGGTAAAGATCCGCGGTTTTAGAATAGAACTGGGGGATATCGAGTCTAAAATACTGGAGCATCCACAGGTCACTAATTGCGCTGTAGTTGTTTCGGAGAACATAGAGCCAAAATCTCTTATTGCCTATATATGTTTAAAAAGCGCATCCAGCCTTACTGATGGTGAGATTCGCAAATTCTTGCTTGAGAAACTACCTGATTACATGGTTCCGTCTTATTATGTTTTTCTTGATTCTTTGCC
>CAZGDJ010000353.1:0-3183 GCA_964524635.1 uncultured Rikenella sp.
TATATTTTACGGGATATTGTTGCTTGTATTTCTTTCTGCTTGCGGGTATCTTTTGTACGCCTGCGCCAGTGAGAGGCTTAGTATCCTCAACCCGGATAAGCAGGTCATGAGTGTCAGGCTCTCCGATTATCCTGACAAGAAGAAAAACAGTTACTCGTTCAGGGCAGTCATAAAATCCCTGGAAGACAACGACATGAAAGCCAGACCCCGAGGTTCAATCCTGTTATACTACATGAGTGATACTTTACCCACGTGGAAACCCGGAGATATGTTGGTGCTCCGCACATCCCCGATACCTGTCAGTAACAATGGAAATCCATGTGAGTTCAATTATAAACGTTATATGGAAGGTCAGGGAGTAATTTATTTTGGCTTTTTTGGTCAGGATGATTTGCTCAGGACAGAAGTTGCTGAACATCGGAATCTGAATGAAAGATCTAAAATCATTGCACGCCGTATGACCGGCATTTTCTCCGAAGCCGGGTTGGAGGGTGAAGACCTGGCTCTTGTCACAGCGCTGACAATTGGTGAAAAAGAGCTTCTTGACAAAGAGCTGCTGACATCATTTTCACGTACCGGGGCAATGCATATTATGGCAGTATCAGGGCTACACGTAGGTATGATCAGCCTGTGCCTTTCGTATATGCTTTTCTTTCTGAAGCGAAAACTGATTGTAGCAAAGATCATTATCATTCTTATTTCTCTGTGGGCTTTTGCGTTTATTACAGGCTTATCTCCATCAGTGCTAAGGGCTACAATAATGTTCTCATTCCTGCAGGTCGGAACGCTTATCAAACGCCCGGGCAACAGTATGAACTCACTCCTTGCCTCAGCATTTATTCTGATTATTGCCAGGCCTGCGGTTCTTTATGAAGCAGGATTCCAGCTCTCATACCTGGCGGTTGGTTTTATTATCGCATTCTATGAACCACTGCACAGCCTCATAAAAATAAGGAATAAGATTGCTGACTACCTGTGGCAGATGACAGCCGTATCACTCGTTGCCCAGGCCGGCACAATGGCGCTTACTATAAGGTTATTCAATGTTTTTCCCCTTTTGTTCCTCATTACTAATATTATCGTGATACCAATCTCATTTGTCGTTCTTATTCTTGCATTCATGCTGATAGTATTCTCACCGATAAATTTTATCAGCCAGGTAATTGCTTTTATTCTGAGGTTTCTCTCACAGCTGACTATTGGTTTTACAACCTTTGCAGGATCATTGCAAAACGCAGTAGTTGATAATATTGGTTTTTCAACAACCGAAACAGTATTTCTCACCCTGGCAATTGCTTTGTTACTGACTTCATTGCTGAGAATTGCCAAAATCACTCTGAGACCGTCCATTGTGGTAGTATCCCTGCTCATGTTTTGCAATATTTTCAAAAACCTCCATGAAAGCAGAATTAGAGAAGAGATAACATATAATATTAAAGGTAAGGAAGTAGCTGCATTTCAATCCGGCAGGTCCGTATATGTTTATCTGAAGGATGAGATGGTTCCACCTGAAATAAAGAAGCATGCTGCCACAAGGGGATTAACTATTAAAGTTATGAAGGATAAGTAATGGGACTTTTTTTATATACCTTTGCGAGGATTTTACTATAGTATTTATGAGAATAGTAATTGCCGGCGCAGGAGAGGTTGGGACCCACCTTGCCAGGTTGCTTTCACAGGATGATCATGAGATTGTCCTTATTGATGCGGAAGAAGAGAGACTTAAACCTATAGATTCTTCACTTGATGTACTGACCTTTGAAGGCTCTGCCACCTCACTTGATATTCTCAGGGAGACGATAAAGAAAAATACGGATCTTTTCATAGCCGTGGCGCATTCGGAAGACACAAATATCTCGGCTGCGATTCTTGCGAAGAAACTTGGTGCCAGAAAGGTTATTGCCCGAATTGACAATATGGGTTATCTTGAGAAGGGTAACCGTGAATTCTTCAAAGAGATGGGCATTGATCACCTTATCTACCCGGAGCTCATCGCCGCGAAAGAGGTTATAAGCCTTTTAAAAGAAACCGGTACGACCGAGTTCATGGACTTTGCAGGTGGTAAGCTGTCACTTTATGTTCAGAAGCTGGAGGCAAATGCACCTGTACTTGAAAAAACTCTTGAGGAGGTGGCGAACACTCTGGGTACAATACAATACAGGGCTGTTGCTATCAAGCGCAATGACCGTACCATCATTCCAAGGGGAAAGGAAGAATTCCATGACGGAGATCTTGCATATGTTATTACTACCCGTGACGGTATTAGTGACATGATGAAATTCTCAGGGAAGAGAAATGTGGAAGCACGAAGTATAATGATCCTCGGTGGAAGTCGCATTGGCAGACATATCGCTCTTAACCTGCAGCATGACTGCCAGGTGAAGCTCATTGATTATAACCTCGAGAAATGCCAGACACTGGCAGAAATGCTTGAAGAAACACTGGTTATCAATGGCGACGGGCGTAACAGGGACTTGCTGGCTGATGAGGGCCTTATGAATATGGATGCATTTGTCGCTGTGACAGGCAATTCAGAAACTAATATTCTTTCCTGCCTGCTGGCTAAGAAGATGGGTGTGATGAAGACCATTGCCGAGGTTGAGAATATGGAATATATTAATCTGGCTGAGAACTCAGGAATTGACACCATCATTAACAAAAAGATTGCGACCGCAGGGCGCATATCACGTCATACCATGAATCCCAACGTCACTCAGGTGAAGATGATGACCGGAACTGATGCTGAAGTGCTTGAATTCAATGTCTGTGAGGGTGCGCGAATAACCGAAGGGCCCCTCAGACTTACCAACTTCCCGAAAGAAGCTATTGTTGGCGGTGGCCTGCGTGAGGGAAAAGCCTTTATAGCAACAGGCGATACCCAGATAATGGTTGGCGATAAAGTGGTGGTCTTTGCCCTGCCTTCTGCCTTTGAAAAGCTTAATAAGTTTTTTGGCAGCGACAAAAGGTAATGGGTATTTGTTGTTGAGGTCAGATCAACAGAGACTTAAACGTATTTTATTATCCCTGACAAGGGAAAAAGTCTTTTGTAAAGGATATATCAGAGCTCCTGCTTAAACTTTTTTTGGTACAAGGCACGAAAATGACTATTTTTGTGCGGGGTAAGTCTTATACGACCAGCTCCCTTTGAACTCCCCCAGGGTCGGAAGGCAGCAAGGGTAGAAG
>CAZGDJ010000354.1:0-651 GCA_964524635.1 uncultured Rikenella sp.
ATCTATGACAAGGGGCGTGGCCTGGCTCAGGGTGTTGCCTCGTCAGATGGCTCTGTGGGCGTAAGAATCTGTACTGATCCTTTCTGTGATGAACTCATTACAGCATTGCGTAAACCTCTCATTTCAACATCAGCCAATATCAGCGGTGAAGACACCCCCGCACTTTTTGACGAGATAAAAAATGAGATAATTGATGCTGTTGATTACGTATGCCTATACAGACAGGATGACCGAACAAAGGCTGAAGCCTCATCGGTCATCAAAGTCTCCAAAAAAGGTGTTATAAATATTCTCAGGAAATAACTATTTCATCCTTACTTTACCTGATCCTGAAACTGCTGCATCAATTTTCGGATTGCCTGAGTAGTAGACACTTCCACTGCCTGAAATTGCAGCTTTAAGCATTCCGGTCACATAACAGTCACAGCTTCCGCTGCCTGAGATAGAGGCATCAAGAGTGGTGACTTTTGTGGATTCTCCGGTGTAATGACCTGAGCCCGAGATAGCTATTTCAAGCTTTTCAACTGAACCTTCACCTTCAATAAGTAAGCTTCCTGAACCAGAAATATTGCATTCAATCTTCTGAAGGCCAACATCAATCAGGCATACTTTACCGCTTCCGCTGACACCTACTTCAAGGCCTTCTCCCTT
>CAZGDJ010000354.1:661-3178 GCA_964524635.1 uncultured Rikenella sp.
GAACCTGAAACACTTACTCCTTCAAGTGAAGGCATTGTTATGTCTACAATTACTTTCTTATTGCCGGTATTGAACCATTTTTCGGTTTTGATTTCAAGCTCACCTCCGACTACCTTTGTCTCAATCTCAGAGAGAAAATTCTTGTCACCATGGAGAACCACCTTGAAGCCTTCACCTATGGTAATGTATACTTCACCGGGTACTGCGAATCCAACTTCGTCAAATCCACTTACATTTCTTGTTTCCGAAAATGTTTCCTGAGCCATTGCCATAGTGACAAACAACAGCGCAACTGCAAAAACTGAGATAATTCTTTTCATGGTTTTATTTTTGGAATATTAACATGAGAAAGACGCCTCTCAAATGCCAGTGCTGCATCAAAATGGAAAATCTGAGATTCTTATCTGTTGATTCCGGTAAGACCTGATGGCAGTGACATCACTATAATATGCCTTTTACGATCTATTCTGATAATGAGATCAGGATGAAGAGGGATCAGCACATCACCTTTCCCGCTTCTTACCTCTAAAAGCAATTGTCCGGGATTAGTAATCACGGATGTGATAACTCCTGTAAATCCCGATGTTTCATCTTTAACAGTGAAACCTGTAAGGTCAGCATCTTTATCAGGATGATCAGTGTCGGTAATTCTTACCTCACATCCCTTTAATTTAATGACCGCCTCTTCCGTAAGGTAATCATCAAATGATATGACAAGTGTGTCAGGAGAAGGCGAATAAGCCTCCCTGGTAAAAAAGGGAACCGGTATACCATCTATTACGATGAACACCGGTTCTCCCTGTGCAGGTTCCCTGGAAATTCCGCTTTCAGATCTTACCACAACGGCACCATCAAAGCCGTGCGTTTTGGTTATTGTACCTATGGTCTTCATAGGTGATTGCGGACAAGGCAATTTTTATTCCTGTGTCTTCTCAGTCTCTCCTGAGATCTCTTCCGTCTTTGCTGTTGCTGTTTCCTCAGTCTCAGCTGCCGGTGCGGCAGCAACATCAGATGTTTCAGCTTCAGGTGCAGCAGCAGCCTTTGCTGCTGCTTCAGCCTCAGCGGCTATTGCAGCAAGCTTCTTGGCATATTCAGCAGCCCTGGTCTCTTTAATAATTTTTTCAGCTTCAAGACGTTGCTTGCGGGTTTCTTCTCCCTTTTTCTCAAGACCTGATTTCTTTGATTCAATCTGATCTTCCTTCTTTTTCAGCCACTCATTAAAGCGACGATCTGCCTCAGCCTCATCAAAGGCTCCCTTTTTAACCCCTTCAAGAAGGTGTTTCCTGAGCATTATCCCTTTGTATGAAAGGATAGTTCTGCATGTATCTGTAGGTTGCGCACCGTTCTGCAGCCAACCCAGTGCTTTCTCGAAATTGATGTCGATAGTTGCCGGGTCAGTGATCGGGTTGTACATTCCGATCTTCTCAATGAATCTGCCATCACGTGGCGACCTGCTATCTGCTACCACAATGTGATAGTAAGCCTGCTTCTTGCGGCCTTTCCTAGCTAATCTGATTTTTACTGACATTTAAATCTTACGGTTAAATTATACCTACTTTTTTGTAAAATGAGGGTGCAAATATAAGACTATATTTTTTACCGCCAATCGTTTCTGGTCAATTAATTGCTTTTTCGTAACCTTCACAGATGAAAAATGCGCTCTGTGAAGAGCGCATCTATTTAGGATAAATCTTGCATCACTGTTTAACCCAGGTAGTGTTAAATGTATCCCAGCTGATAAGTGAACCGTCATCAATTTCAGCGAATAGGTCAATAAGGATGGTCCCGTCGGCCTGAAGGGTACCTGAGATATTATGTGTTTTAGCTTCGTTTAACATTTCTTGTGTAACAAAAAGCCCGGAATTTGCAACAAGGTCATCAGTTGCATAATAAATTGAGATCTCACCATAACCTGTACCCTCAGGATATGGAGTTCCAAGAGATTGGTCTGATGCCATCTCAATTGTCATTGTTTCTGTATTCAAAGTGGCTATCACTGGCCCTGAGCCTTCAGCTGCAATACCACGTATCTGAAGCTTGGTCGGATCACTTGGGACAATATCTGTGGTGACAGTCCATGATTCATCTGCATCTCCAGGGGCATAATAGCTTACCGCAGTAACGGTATATGTGCCAACCCATGCGGTTAAAGGATGCTCATCTTCAAGAATAATGACTTTTACTGCTGAAGGAACTGCTGAAGGGCAGTTTGCACTGTTGGAAACGAAGGCAATGTAAAATGATTTATTTCCTGTATAACCATCATCATCTGTTGCTGTAATACTGATAGTCTTTGTCCCTACCTCCATGTTCAGAGTTTTGGCTGACAGAGTGAAGTCAGTCCCCTCACTTGCCGGAACAGCTATGCCTTCTGTTGATACTGCCAGGTTGATTTCATTTGTTTCTGCTCCTGCCGGTGCACTGTAGAATACTCCCAGAGATGCTGTCTCACCTTCCGCCAGAGTCACCATAGTTGTTGAGAATCCAACCAGTCCCACAGAATCGTCCCAGACAATC
>CAZGDJ010000355.1:0-3162 GCA_964524635.1 uncultured Rikenella sp.
CCTACGACCCCCTGCTTGTAAGGCAGGTGCTCTGAACCAACTGAGCTAATCGCCCTTTTCTTTATCATTTTCGGTTCTACGACCCTCCCGACTTGCAGTCGGGATGCTCTGAACCAACTGAGCTAATCGCCCTAAAAACGTGTGCAAATATAGAATACAATTTCTATTCTGCAAAACGATAACGTTTTTTTGTGGTTTTTCATGCTGTTTAACTGTTTATTGTAGTGACGCAACCATTTACCGCCATCTTCGGTCTTGTTATTAACTCGGTCGCAACTGTTAATTAACTATGAAACATGGTGACATCAATAAGGTATTTTTTTCTATATTAGCCATTAATACTTTTGAGTATGAACAAGTTACGATTAGTAAAGGTTGTTCACCGAATACTTATATAACTGATTGATATACAATACGATAAGTATCATAATACGAGAATCGGACTGATATGAAACGAATTAGACTTCTACTTATTATTCTCCTGACATCATTGCTTTTGAATACCATGCCTGCCATTTCACAATCAGGCCCTGGTGGTGTTGGTGATATGACAAATACTCAACTGTGGCTGAGAGCTGACAGGGGAGTATTCACTATTCTTCCATTAAGTATTGTATATAAATGGGAGGACCAGTCAGGACAAAATCATGACTTTGAACCTGTTGTCACAGATCAGGCCGTGCCGGCAAGAACTTTGAATGCACTTAACTCACTTCCGGTGATATCATTTGAGGATAACGGCGGCGTTAACGGAGAGTTTCTTGGTTATGACGGAGGTCTTGGTTTTTCAGGATCCGATCCTTCAACAGTATTTATAGTTGCAAGGAATACTTCAACAGCTGATGAACAGAACGGAGGTCTTTATATAGGTCAAAAAAATGTAGGCGCTGCCGGGCAGGTACGAAGTTATAATATTGAATATGACGATGCTGTTAGATTTAATGGTGAAAGCCAGGTCTTTAGCGATGGCCACTCCTCAGGCAACTGGGGAATGATAGTTTATTCAAACCCAAACGGAGCATCTGTCTCAGCTTACAAAGGATGGCTGAATGGAACCGCTCTTACCGGCAGTTCATCGTCAATGACTGTCCCTTCCCTGACAGCAACCTTTTCTCTGCTTGGTGCAACGCAGATAGGCGGTACGCTTAATAGTGCCGGTTATTTCGACGGAGATATTGCTGAAGTTGTCGTTTATTCCAGTGAGCTTAATGATGCTTCCCGCGTGGTGGTTGAAAACAGCCTTGCTGCCAAATATGATCTTACTATTTCAAATGATCATTATGCTTATCAGGCGAACCACTCGCATGATGTATCAGGTATTGCAGGGTATAATGGAACTACTTTCACTACAGGATATTCATCTCCGATTCTTTCAATAAACTCACCTTCAGACCTGTCTGATAATGAGTATCTTTTTTACGGGCATAATAATGGTGATGCTTCTTCATGGACAACTACCGAAGTGCCGGCCACCAGTACCTACCGTCTGGCAAGAGAATGGAGAGTGGATGAAATATCAGAAGTCGGAACAGTTACCCTGAGTATTCCGGCTTCATCTCTTCCGGCACTGCCAGCCGGTTATAACAATGTGGCAGTCGTTACTGACTCTGATGGTGATTTTTCTTCAGGTGCAACAGCTCATCTAACAACTTTATCTGCAGGAACCTACTCTGTCAGCCTGGATCTCAGTGCCGGGCAGCATCTGGCAATAATCGTTTATCGCCTGGAACTGAACTTTACTGCCGCATCTGCATCCGGGCTTGAGAGTGTTGCAAATGTGAATGTACAGGTTTTTCAGAACTATTCTTTCCCGTCAGACATAACTGTTGATTATGCTGTTACGGGCGGTACGGCAACAAACGGGTCAGACTACAACCTGACAGCCGGAACACTTACAATCATTGCCGGAACAGTAACAAACTCTTTCACTTTTACTGTTAACGATGATGCTTATGTTGAATCGGATGAAACCGTTATCGCTGGTCTCTCAAACACTCCGGCGGGAGTTGTAATAGGGTCAGTTGGCACATATACCTATACTATTCTGAACAATGATATTGTGTATGCTTCTTTGTCTTCTGCCACTTCCTCAGAAGCAGAGGGAAACGTATCTCATTCTGTTTCAAGTCCCCAGATTAGTGTGAGTGGGGGTATATTATTATCCCCCGCATCATTGAGCCTGACTGTCACCAACGGAACTGCTTCATCATCTGACTGGTCACAGACAAATGCAACTTTAACTATTCCGGCAGGTAATTATGCAACACCTCAGAATGTGGCAATACCTGCTGCTGCTTTAAGTATAACAGGTGATAATATCGTTGAGACCGATGAAACCATTAATCTCAATATTAATTCATTCACCGGCGTTGAAGCCGGAGCTACCCTCAGCAATGTATACACTATTTTAAACGATGACAATGCAACAATCAGTGTCAGCGCCATAACTCCCACAATAACGGAAGGTGGTCCTGGTGCGGTGGGAACCGGCACCTACAGGTTTACACTTACCAATCCTTCAGCCATTGCCCGGACTGTGTCTTACGCTGTTTCGGGAACCGCTACATCCGGGACAGACTTTGTGGCTCTTTCAGGTTCATTTAGTATGCCTGCAAATACTCTGACGTATGATGTTACAATTACTTCAGTTGCAGATATTCTTGTTGAAGGAGATGAAACTGTAAGCGTGACGATAACCGGAATAACCGGATCTCCTGCAATAACGGTTGATGCTACTCCTGCGTCTGTCACAATTGATGATGATGATGCTCCTGCAGTGATGTATTCACCGGTATCAGTAACCATGACAGAAGGAACCTCAGCCACTGTTGAGGTATGGCTTGCCAATCCTCCGGTTGGCAGTGTTGTCCTGAACCTGTCAACAGCAATGACGGGCGAACTCACCCTGAACCCGACCACACTGACATTCAATACCTCAAACTATGCAACTCACCAGATAGTGACGGTGCAGTCTGTCGAAGACAACATGATGGGCAATAATTCAGACAATATTATCATTTCTGTAAATGATGCTCTTTCAGATAATCCTTTTGATCCTCTTGCCGACATTAACATCCCTGTTACCATTACCAATAATGATATTGCAGACCTGGTAGTGTCACCGCTCAGCGTTACTGTAGCTGAGAACGGAACCGGCGCTTT
>CAZGDJ010000356.1:0-3153 GCA_964524635.1 uncultured Rikenella sp.
TTATAAGATATCCTGGCGATAAACTGTGGTCTGGTATCTCACTTCCAATGATGTCACATGGATACGAGATTCACATGACACCGTTACAGATTCTGACATTTTACAATGCTGTGGCTAACAACGGAAAAATGATGAGGCCTCGCTTTGTGTCGGAGATACGTGATGGCAGCTGGACCATAAAAACATTTGAGCCTGAGGTGATAACCAATGCTGTCTGCTCCCGTGCCACAATACGGAAAGCTCATCTTATGCTTGAGGGGGTAGTTGAGAGAGGGACAGCAATGAACCTTAAGAACAGCAATTACAAGATTGCGGGGAAGACCGGTACAGCACAATTAGCAAACGAGAAATTTGGCTACCGGTCCGGTGCACGTATATCTTACCAGGCATCATTCGTGGGATATTTTCCGGCTGATGATCCTCTTTATTCATGTATTGTGGTTGTGAATGCACCGTCAAATGCAATCTATTATGGGAATATTGTTGCCGGCCCTGTTTTCAAAGAGATATCAGACAAAGTCTATGCAACAAACTTCTATCGTGACCTTGCGGCGCTCAATTCTTCAGGAAAGACTGTAAAGGCTCCTGAAGCCGGCAATGGTTATTATGAAGACATAAGCGGGACGCTGAGAAGCCTTAAAATTAAAGCAAAGCGTAAGTCTGACAGTGAGTGGGCCCGTACACGCGAGAGCGGAGACACTCTCAGGGTAGTTGACCTGACTATTACAGAAGGCAAGATGCCAAATGTTGTTGGCATGGGGCTAAGAGATGCAATATATCTGATTGAAGGGAGCGGAATGAGGGTTCGTTACAGCGGCAGGGGCAAGGTGGTAAGACAGTCGTTGCAGCCGGGAGCCAAAATAACTAAAGGTGGTACAGTGGCTATTGAACTGAAACTATAATTATGGTTGATCTTGATAAAATATTGGCAGAGATACCTGTGAAGTCAAAATCAGGTCATGACCGGTTGATGATCACCGGCATTTCTGCAGATTCCAGGGCCATTAAAAATGGAAACCTGTTTGTTGCTGTCAGAGGAACGAAAAGTGATGGGCATGAGTTTATTGAGAAAGCAATTGAATCAGGTGCTGTTGCAGTTATCTGTGAAAGGGTACCGGAAAAAAAGCATAAAGGTATCACTTACATTGTTGTTGATGATTGTTCAGGTGCACTGGGTCTTGTTGCCTCTGCATTTTACGGAAATCCTTCTTCAAAAGTTCGTCTTGTAGGCGTTACTGGCACCAATGGTAAAACAACTATTGCCACACTTCTGTACAACACGTTCGAAGCTCTGGGTTACAAATGCGGGTTATTTTCAACAGTATGCAATTATGTCCATCACAGGATTGAGCCTGCCACCCATACAACCCCTGACCCTGTGAAGCTGAATGAGCTTATGGCAGATATGGTCAGAGAAGGATGCGAATATATATTTATGGAGGTAAGCTCACATGCTGTCGATCAGAATCGCATCAGCGGTCTTTGTTATGCGGGTGGAATATTCACCAATCTGACACATGATCATCTTGACTATCATCTGACTTTTGAAAACTACCTGACGGCAAAAAAGAAGTTCTTCGATAGCCTGCCTGCGGAAGCCTTTGCCCTGGTTAACAAGGATGACCGCAACGGCCTGATAATGCTGCAAAACTGCAAAGCTTCAAAGTATACTTATTCTTTGCGCAGTATGGCAGATTTCAGGGGAGGCATAACGGAGCAGGGTTTTGAAGGTATGCAGATGAAAATAAATGACAGGGAGGTATGGACCAGGTTTATTGGTGACTATAATGCTTCAAATCTGCTGGCGGTTTATGGCGCAGCAATACTCTCAGGCGCAGGCAATGAAGAAGCGCTGACAACGCTGAGCACTCTCGTACCGGTAGCCGGCAGGATGGAAGTCATCCGTTCAAAGGATGGAATTACAGGTATAGTCGATTATGCTCATACACCTGATGCGGTTGAGAACGTGATAAATGCTGTTAACAGACTACGACAAGGCAGAGGCAAGCTGATTGTGGTAGTCGGTGCCGGTGGTGACCGTGATCGCACCAAAAGACCAATAATGGCACGTATTGCTGCTGCCGGTGCTGACAGGCTGATACTTACCAGTGACAATCCCAGAAGTGAAGACCCGGAATCGATTATTGATGAGATGCAGTCAGGACTAACAGCTGATGCCATGGCTAAGATGATACGAATAGCCGGCAGAACTGATGCTATTAAGGCTGCTGTGGCCCTTGCCTCACCCGGAGATATAATTATTGTTGCCGGCAAAGGCCATGAGACATATCAGGAGATCAAAGGCGTCAGACACCATTTTGACGACAGGGAGGAATTAAGAAAAGTATTTAAATGATTTGACTATGTTATATTATCTCTTCAGATATCTTGATACACTGAATGTTCCTGGAGCCGGGATGTTTAACTTTATTTCATTCAGAGCTGCAGCAGCTGTCATTACTTCACTGCTTATCTCGCTTCTCATAGGCAAAAAAATCATTGTTTTTCTTCAGCGCAAGCAAATTGGTGAGACAATACGTGACCTCGACCTTGAAGGTCAGTACCGGAAACAGGGAACCCCATCAATGGGAGGCGTTATAATTATTGCATCCATTCTCATACCGACACTCCTATTTGCAAGGCTTGATAATGTTTATGTGCTCCTCATGCTTATCACCACAGTATGGCTTGGACTTATAGGCTTTCTTGATGATTACATTAAGATATTCAGAAAGAACAAAGAAGGTCTTGCGGGTCGGTTTAAAATACTGGGTCAGATATCACTCGGGCTGATTGTTGCCCTGACGCTCTACATTAGTAATGATGTTGTTGTAAGAGTGAATGTTACAGCACCACGAGTATCAACTATTGTTTCCGAAGACATGGCGGTACAGGAACCCGGGTCAGACATGCCGCAATCGACGGCGCTGAACATAAAATCAACAAAAACAACCATCCCATTCGTCAAGAATAATGAGTTTGACTATTCATGGCTTGTGCCTTTTGCCAAAGGAAAAACAAAACAGCAGCTGGGGTGGCTGGTGTTTATGCTTGTAACGATTTTCATTGTAACTGCAATTTCAAACGGTGTCAATCTTACTGACGGACTTGACGGCCTGGCAACAGGTACATCGTCAATAGCAGGAGCTACGC
>CAZGDJ010000357.1:0-3138 GCA_964524635.1 uncultured Rikenella sp.
GATCAGCGGGATTTTATAAAGACTAGTCTTGGCCCTGCATTCAATGATGCAGGAATAATAACGAAGATTATCATTTATGATCATAACTGTGACCAGCCGGGCTACCCGATGACAATTCTCAGCGATAATGATGCTGCCAGGTATATTGACGGATCAGCTTTTCATCTTTATGGAGGCAATATTTCTGCTCTCACACAGGTCCATAATGCATATCCGGATAAGAACCTTTACTTTACAGAACAATGGATAGGTGCACCAGGCAACCTTGCAGGCGATCTGAAATGGCATATGGAAAACCTGATCATCGGAGCTACACGTAACTGGTCAAGGAATGTCCTCGAATGGAATCTTGCATCAGATCCTGATTTTGATCCGCATACTGAAGGAGGATGTGATCAATGCCTCGGAACAGTTACGCTGGACGGAGATGTTGTTACGCGTAATCCCGCATATTATATTCTTGCTCACGCAGCAAAATTTGTCCGTCCCGGATCTATCAGGGTCGATTCAAATCTGCCCGGCAATTTGCCTAATGTTGCTTTTCAGACTTCCGATGGTAATAAAGTCCTTATTGTTTTAAACACTGCATCTACATCCAAGGGATTCAGTATTAAATTCAAAGGGAAGACTGCCCAGGCAATACTTGGACCCGGTGCAGTTGGAACATACATCTGGTAAAAACGTTAATTCCTGATTATCTTTTCTGAATATACCTTATCAGCGGTACTGATTCTTATTATATATGTTCCGTTGGAGAACTGCCTCATATCCAGATCAAAGGCTTCACAATCCACATTTTCATGGATAAGTAGATGTCCATTGAAGTCAAACAGTTTTATTGAACTTATTGCTGATGTTGACTGGATATGAAGAAAATCGTCTACAGGATTAGGATACATTATCAACTGAGAATCCTCAGTGATGGTTTCAGAGCCGGTAATCAGGTCGCTGGAGGCAATCCAGTTTGAGGCTAAGCTGTTATCAAGATTTATATCAGTAAGTTTGAGATAGTAACCGTTACCATCTGCTAAAGGCCATGGGCTGGCATCGTAGTAGTGAAGGCTGTCAATTATGTTTCCAAAAGCGTCTGCCAGAACCAATCTCTGATCACTATTCGACAGATTTCTGGTAAACTGGCCATATGGTAAGAAACCATAGGTTGCTTTAAACGCAGTACTGTTGCTGGCAAGTATAACACACATATCCGGACCTAGTGTGGCATCAACCGGAAACTGATAGATAAAACCTGTTCCTGTGAAATAAACTCCGGTAAGGTCAATTGTTGCATTGCTGTTATTCCTTATCTCAAGGAATTCAAGGTCGTCATCGTTAGTATATTGTGCTGTGGTCGCAGGATGGTACATGATTTTTGTTATCACCAGTGGAGGAACGTCAACGTTGCTGCAGGCATCAAATGACCCCAGATTATCTGTAATCCAATCACTGCGAAGTGATATGAAGGATTTTATAAAATCAATCCGATCCTGGTGACTGCCTGTTTTTCCCCAGCGGGAATATTCTCTTGCAACTGCTTCACTTATTGAATCAACGGTCTGATCAATAAAAGCTTCAATGCTTGCCTGATTCAGGGGCTGGCCAGGAAGAATCAGTTCATTCCACCGTTTTGAAAGGTAGCATTTGTATTGACTGTTGACAAAAAGATTATTCCAGAATTTTGAACCATTGTTCCAGAATTCATCAATGAAATACCACAGATTCGTTTTGCTGCGGTCATAACCCCACATAAAAAGATCATTTCCAAATGACAGATCAAGATCCCATATAGGACCAGCTCTTAGCTTTCCGTTCCTGTCTTTATGAAAGTACGTGCTGAACTGGTAGGCATCAGGATTGGAAGCCAGCTCATTTATAATCATATAATCAATAAAAGAAGGAATGTCAATCAATGAAGGGTAGCCATCAATAATTGAGGCATTATTATTATTGGTGGCTGTTTCAAGTTTAGTAAACTCACCCTTGATATAACTTTTCTGAGCAATGATAGCATTTTTTGGTTTCGGCAGCACAAAGATATAATCAACCGTTGCACCCCACCATGAACTCATGGTCCAGGCAATCGGGTCACCACCCGTGGTCTTGTCAGCTTTGATAATATATCCTCCTGACAGATTGGGAAGGGTATTATCAAAAGTCGTTATCTTTTCCACATTGACGCGGTTCTTGTCTGCCTTGATCTTTTCCTGAAGGATATAAAGACCTGCATAAGTATTATTTATGAGCACCTCGCAATAAGATGTCCGCGACGCATATTGGCCCATCTGCCGTGAGAGGTTATCGCAGAGATAATCCCTTATCAATGCTGTATCAAACACCATCCCTCCAAGTATCCAGTCGTTCTCCTCCGGCATGCCAAGCAGACTTACATTATTATTTGTCATATTATCAGCCATAAGAGTCGTAAAACCATAATTCTTCTTTAAGGAAGACTGAGAAGATGATCCTCTTATTTCAATATCAATTCTTCCATTATAATTGAGATATGCAGCATTGTTCTGATCTGTCAGATAATTTCTTTGCCCCGGGCCCCTGTAAATGATCTTCATATTGCCCAAAACTCCGGGTTCATCAGGAATATATTCTCCATCGTCAGTAGTTATCAGTACTATCGGCAGGTTACTATCAGTAAATGTCTGTCCTTCAAGAGAAAGATTAAAACAAGCAGCAATAAATATTATTACAAAGAAATACTTCATTTTAGAAAGATAAGACCAGCAAATATAGCATCTATGGACTTAGAAAAACCTTAGATGCCCACAATTTATTGACTGTAAATAATGGCCAAAGGTTGCCTGTAAGATATGAGTTAAGGGAATTATTGCCAGGAGGTGGAGACAATGATATCTATGCAGTTTGAGTCAAAGAATTGGATGATTGAATTTATTGTAAAATGATTAATCAGATTAAAAAAATTTAAAAAAATAACTTGTTTTCTGAATATATTAATCGATTTGTTATCTTTGTCCATCGTTTTAAACAGACAATGATTGTCAAAGACATATCGGAAAATGCCCAGATACTATTGTTCTGGGGCTGTGACCCGGAAACCACGCCTCATTTTTATTTAGCAGGCCTGCCGAGCCGGTTGTGCTATTTCTGGTCGTCTATAGGCATTAAGCA
>CAZGDJ010000358.1:0-3129 GCA_964524635.1 uncultured Rikenella sp.
AGGAAACATACGGTGAAGATCCATACCTTACATCACAGATGGGTATCTCGGTGGTAAAAGGGTTGCAGGGTCCGGCAGATGCAAAATACAGAAAACTGCTGGCATGCGCCAAGCATTATGCTGTCCATTCAGGACCTGAGTGGAGCCGTCACTCACTCAATGTCTCCAATGTTGACCCACGCGATCTTTATGAAACCTACCTGCCTGCTTTCAAGTCCCTCGTGCAGGAAGCAGACGTGAGAGAGGTGATGTGTGCATATCAGCGCCTTGAAGATGAACCCTGCTGCAGCAATACAAGGTTATTGCAGAGAATTCTGCGTGATGACTGGGGCTATAAATATCTTGTCGTTTCCGATTGCGATGCTATTGCCGACTTTTATAACGGCCATAAATTCTCATCTGATGCAACCCATGCGACAGCACAGGGTATACCGGCCGGAACTGATCTTGAATGTGCATGGAACAACTATAACTATATGAGATCACCTGAGGCTGTTTCAATGGATCTGATCAGGGAAGAGGATATGAACAGGAGCTTATTGCGCGTGCTTACAGGTAGATTTGACCTGGGCGAGATGGATGATGATGACCTTGTACCCTGGACAAAAATCCCGGCTTCTGTGATAAACAATGAAGAACACAGAAAACTTGCCCTTGATATGGCCCGTGAAACTATGACCCTGCTTCATAATAAAAACAATATCCTTCCCCTTAAAAAAACCGTGAAAAAGATAGCTGTGATAGGCCCTAATGCAGATAATGCCAGAATGTTATGGGGTAACTATAACGGGACACCTATCCGTACAATTACTGTTCTTGACGGCATCAAATCAAAAGTGCCGGCAAATAAAATTCTTTATGATAAAGCATGTCATATTGTTGACGGCAAGGTAATTGTCAGTTTTGTTCCGGAGTGTTCAATTGATGGCAGCCAGGGATTTAAAGCCACTTACTGGAATAACAGTGCCATGAACGGGGATCCTGTTGCTGATCAGCACCTTACAGGGACGCTGAAACTGGCAACAGAAGGAAAGAATGAGTTGGCCCCGGGTGTGAAGCTTGAGGGATTCTCTGCAAAGTTTGAAACTGAGTTCACCCCATCAAGGTCTGAAGAGATTGTTTTCAGATGCGCTGCTACCGGCACTTTTGAGCTGCTTGTGAATGGTGAAACTGTTACCAGGTTTGAAGACTGGAGGGGACTTGCCTCAAAAATTCCATTCAAAGTTGAAGGGGGCCGGAAATATGAAATAGAAATACGTTTTACACAGCGTTACACCTGGCAGGCTGCCATAGATTTCAACTTCGGAAAAGAAACTGACCAGGATCTTTCTGCCTTGCTGACGAAACTTGAGGGTATTGACCTGGTAGTATTTGTCGGAGGACTCTCCAACGAACTGGAGGGAGAAGAAATGCCTGTATCGCTGCCGGGCTTCAAAGGTGGTGACCGTACAGACATAGAATTACCCGCTGTGCAGCGTAATTGCATTAAAATGCTGAAACAGGCTGGTAAAAAGGTTATTCTGGTGAATTGTTCAGGCTCTGCCATAGGCCTGGTGCCGGAAACAGAAAACTGTGAAGCTATTATTCAGGCATGGTATGCAGGTGAGTCAGGAGGACAGGCTGTTGCCGATGTGCTGTTCGGTGATTATAATCCTTCAGGTAAGTTGCCTGTTACCTTCTACAAAAACTTAAACCAGGTTCCTGATTTTGAGGATTATTCAATGGCAGGCCGGACTTATCGATATATGTCCGATCCGCTTTTCCCGTTTGGCTTCGGACTGAGTTATACAACATTTGTGATCGGGAAAGCAAGAATCAGCAAGAGTGAGATTAGCAATGGTGAAAGCATCAGGCTTTCTGTTCCTTTATCAAATACCGGTAAGCGAGACGGAACTGAGATAGTTCAGATTTACCTGCGCAAAGTTAATGACAGTGATGGCCCTCTGAAGACACTTAGAGGTTTTAAAAGGGTTGATGTAGCTGCCGGAAAAACCGTTGAAGTAACTATAGATATGCCTTTTGCTTCATTCGAGTTTTTTGACAGGACAAGCACAAAAATGGTTGTGACCCCCGGTGAATATGAGATCTTTTATGGAAACAGCTCAGATGTCAGTGATCTGGATAAACTTAATATTATGATACGGTGATTATTATGAAGAGTTTGAAAACTGACGCCGAAATCGGAAACAAACAATATCAGACGGCATATGAAGCCGTCTGAGAGTGATGTTATAAATAATTATAAAACAGATACTAACTCCATAAAATTAAATACTATGAAAAAAATTGGACTACTTATGTCAGTTATGATGATTTGCGGTATAGCATCAGCACAGTTTGCCGGTGGCATGCGCGGTCAGCAGCCGGAACCATTGCCTGATGGTTTTAAACCTTCATCAACCAATACTTTTCTGTCACAATACCCGGCTGTCAATGCTGAGACGCGTCAGGCCATATTCAAAGTGGTGGCACCTGCGGCCAATATCGTTCAGGTTGACCTTGCCGGGAAAAAATATAATATGACCAAAGATGATAAAGGAGTCTGGTCATGCACCTCTGACCCGCAGGTCGTCGGTTTCCATTATTATGCCATCCTGATTGACAGTGTGGCTGTCATGGACAGGAACACGGAAGCATTCTTCGGCAGCAACTGGGAATCATCAGGTATTGAAATTCCCGAAGGACCGGAAGGAGATTATTACAGGTTCAACAAGAACATTCCTCACGGACAGGTCCGCTCACTTTACTACTGGTCAGAGATCAACGGCATGGAACGTCACTGCAATGTTTATGTGCCTGCTGAATACGAAAAAAATATTGAAAAGAAATATCCCGTATTGTACCTGTTGCATGGTTGGGGTGAGGATGAAAACGGCTGGTCAAATCAGGGACACACGGCTAACATAATGGATGGATTGATAAATGCCGGTAAAGCTGTTCCCATGATTATTGTGATGGACTGCGGTGATATTAAAACTAATTCCGATGTCCGCAAAGCCTCAACGAACGACGTGACCCAGATATATATCAAGGACCTGATGCCGTTCATCGAGAATACTTTCCGTACAAAGAACGACAGGCAATTCCGTGCGATGGCCGGTCTCTCAAGGGGCGGCTTCCAGACCACTC
>CAZGDJ010000359.1:0-3123 GCA_964524635.1 uncultured Rikenella sp.
AGCCTTTTCAATGTGACTTATATCCTTGCCTATTGTCGGCCACATATATGGGTGAGCCTTGTAGGCTAATGGTCGGAGTAACAGAAAGATATCCCCGTATGGCTGATTCAGATACCGCTGCCGGTATTCCTCAATAACAACACTCTTTTGAATCTTTAGTTTTTCTTCAGACAGGTCAAGCCCCATCAGCCTGTCTGACTCAAGCCACAGAGCTGTTTCAAGATTCCCGCCTGGCAGAGTAATGTAGTAATTAGTAAGATCATTATTTGTAAAAGCATTGTTTTCTCCACCGGCTAGCATAACCGGAATATCAAAGACTGGAATATTCTCAGAACCTTCGAACATCAGATGTTCAAAAAGATGTGCAAAACCTGTGGCATCCGGGTCTTCGTCCCTTGATCCTACATCATAAAGCAGGTTGGTTGTCACCATAGGAGTACTGCTGTCATAATGAGCAAGCACTCTGAGCCCATTGGGAAGGATACGTTTTTCGAATTCTATCATTACATTTCTTCAATCTTTCAAACTTACCAAATATTCAGACAGCTCTGCAAATTGTAATATATTTGTTGTTACGAAAATGAACCAGGCGGTTTTTGCACACAATGACAGATAATCTTTACAGAAGGATGTCTAAACATCTGAGCTCTTTTTTTGCAGAGCAGCAGACAAAGTTATACCTACTTAGTTTTGTCACTGGTATTGGCAGTGCCATGGCAGCTGTTGTCATGAAAAATGCCATTCATTTTACCCGTGTCCTTTTTACGCAGGGAGTGATGGCCGGGTCGCATGGTATACTTACTCTTGCATATCCGCTGGTGGGAATATTCCTTACAGTGCTGGTGGTGAAATACTTTGTGCGTGATAACATCTCACACGGCATCAGCAGGGTTCTGTATGCAATTTCGCGCAAGAAAAGCTATATTAAAAGTCACAATAACTGGTCATCAATACTGGCAAGCTCGCTCACCATCGGTTTTGGTGGTTCGGTTGGAGCAGAGGCGCCAATCGCTCTTACAGGAGCCTCTGTAGGCTCGACAATAGGAAAATACTTTAACCTTAACTATAGAAATGTCACACTTCTGCTTGGATGCGGTGCTGCAGGAGCAATCTCTGCCATTTTCAAGGCTCCGATAGGTGGCATACTGTTTACTCTTGAGGTGCTACTGCTTGACCTGACAATGTCATCAATAATACCTCTGTTGATATCTTCTGTCACTGCCGCTACCCTCGCATATTTCTTTATGGGTAATGAGGTGCTGTTCTCATTCCAGGTAAGAGAAAGCTTCATGTTAAGAAACCTGCCATTTTATCTTCTTCTTGGAGTTTTCTGCGGTTTGATTGGGGTTTATTTCACGAAGATGACAATTGGCATAGAGAAACTCTTCAAAAAGATTAAAAATCTATATGTAAGACTATTGGCAGGTGGCGCTATACTCGGGATTATGATATACATTCTTCCTCCGTTGTATGGCGAAGGTTATGATACTATACTGACTTTGCTGAACGGAGGATCTCTTGGTGATACCGGACCGCGTCTTTTTGGAGATATTGCCTTCGGTTTCTGGCCTTTTATGATATTTCTTGCGGTGTTGCTTTTTCTGAAAGTAATTGCTACCGCTGTTACCAATGGTGCAGGAGGGGTGGGAGGTATAGTAGCCCCTATATTGTTCACAGGCGGTGTTGCAGGCTTTTTCTTCAGCGGAGTATTTAACCACCTGTTTGGATTGTCCCTTCCGGAAAGCAGTTTTACACTTGCCGGTATGGCGGGTGCCTTTGCGGCCGTCCTTCATGCCCCCTTGACAGCAATATTCCTGATAGCTGAAATAACTGAGGGTTATAGTCTTTTTATTCCGCTTATCGTTTCATCTACTGTGGCTTACATCATTATACGTGCATTTCAGAATCATTCTATTTATCATCAGCAGCTTGCCGCGACCGGTGAGTTGATAACACATGACAAGGACAAAGCAGCTATGATAATGCTTGACTGGACAAAAGAGGTGGAGACTGATCTGCTGATGGTCAATCCTGATGGAAACCTCGGGGACCTGGTAAAACAGATTGCCAGGTCAAAACGAAACATCTTTCCGGTGGTGGATGAGTACAACATTCTGGAGGGTGTAGTTCTTCTTGATGATGTGCGTGACAAGATGTTTGATGCCGGTCTTTATGATAAAGTCACAATACGTGAGGTAATGACGATACCTCCGTCTTATATTGATATCCGTGAGAAAGGCAATGTAGTGCTGGATACCTTTTCCAAAACAGGTGCATGGAACCTGCCGGTGCTGGATAACGGGCAATATGTGGGCTTCATCTCTAAATCAAGAATTTACAGTGCCTACCGTGAGCTTCTTAAGCAATTCTCGGAGGAATAATATTTAAATGTATATTTGTGATAATTTGACGATAGCTATTTATCTCCAAATACTTAGTAATTAAATAATTAATCATTAGTTTTAAGAAAATGAAAAGAGACAGTGTAATATTTGATCTGATCAATAAAGAAATAGAACGTCAGACTGATGGAATTGAATTGATAGCATCTGAAAACTATGTCAGTCCCCAGGTCCTTGAAGCGATGGGGTCAGTACTGACAAACAAATATGCAGAAGGTTATCCAGGGTACAGGTATTATGGTGGTTGTGAAGTAGTTGATCAGGTTGAGCAGCTGGCTATTGACAGACTGAAGCAAATGTTTGATGCTGAGTATGTAAATGTTCAGCCGCATTCAGGAGCCCAGGCCAATATGGCTGTCTTTTTTACCGTTTTGAAGCCGGGCGACACTTTTCTTGGTCTTGACCTGTCTCACGGAGGTCACCTGTCACATGGTTCTCCGGTGAACTCATCAGGCTTACTTTACAGGCCGGTATCTTATGGTGTAAAACAGGAAACCGGGAGAGTCGATTACGATATGATGGAAGAGGTTGCTTTAAGGGAGAAACCAAAACTGATTGTTGGAGGCGCTTCGGCATATTCAAGAGAATGGGACTATCAACGCATGCGTGCTATTGCAGATAAGGTGGGAGCGATGCTGATGATAGACATGGCTCACCCGGCAGGGTTGATAGCAGCCGGTTTACTTTCAAATCCCCTGAGACATGCACATATTGTGACCTC
>CAZGDJ010000360.1:0-3122 GCA_964524635.1 uncultured Rikenella sp.
TCCATTAATTGTCTTCTGGTCTTCTGGTCTTATTTTATAATCTATACTTTATACTTTATACTTTATCCTTCTTACTATTTGCTTCCAACCAGCTTAACTATTCCTGCAATTATCGCCTCCGGCTTTGGGGGGCAGCCCGGGATGTACGCATCTACCGGGACAATTTTATCTACAGGTCCGGCAAAGGTGTTCCCCTCTGCAAAAATGCCTCCCGTACATCCGCAGGCCCCTATAGCCACCACAAGAACTGGCTTGGGTGCTTGTTTATAGATCTCAAGCAGCCTCTCCTTATCACGATAGTTTATTGATCCGTTCACAAGTAATACATCAGCATGTCTTATGCTTCCCACCAGCAGTATGCCAAAACGTTCCAGATCATGCCTTGGAGTGAGGCAGTCAAGTATCTCTATATCACAATTATTGCATGAGGCTCCTCCGAAGTGGAAGACCCATAATGATTTTTTGAAGCAATAGTTCTTAAAACTCACGGCATAATGTTTTAATAACCAAATGCAATCAAAACAATTGCAATAACAACAAGCAGGTTCATCCAAACAAGGAAGAACCGCATTGCCTGTTTTATTTTAATCCTGGGATTAGTGTTTCTTATAAGCGTTATGAGAAGCACTACTGCAAAAATCTTCAGGATTGCCCAAATTATTCCTGGCCCTTCAAGCCTGAAACCACTCATAAGCAAGGCTACAAGCAGGGAGGGCAGAATAAAAAGCATAATATACTTTGCCAGTTTTATTAATGCATAGGCAGCCCCGGAATATTCAATAAAGATGCCTTCTGTTATTTCAGCTTCAGCTTCCGGCATATCAAAGGGCACCAGCGCCAGCTTCGCCTGGATGCAGAACATCCCGGCAATAAAGAGAAGCACACCTGAAATACTTCCGATAAAGGGAGTTCCGGATTGTTGTGCCTGTATAATGGAGTATAGATCGAAATGCTGATCACATTTCATTATTATTCCGGCAATGACAAGCAGGAATGTCATTTCATAGCTGAGTATCAGTTTCATCTCACGTGATCCTCCGACTGCTGCCAGCGGATTGCCTGAAGCCAATGCTCCCATTATATATGAGAATGAGGGAATGGTCAGAAGATAAAATATGACAAACATGTCACCCTTAAATCCTGTCGTGATATTAAATAATGGCAGTAGAATCAGCGCACCGGCAGCTGTGGCTCCGAAAACTGAAATAACCGGCGAAAGCAGAAACATAACCGGTGATCCATGCTTTGGAAGTATAGTCTCTTTTACAAGCAACAGTTTAAAGAAGTCATAAAAGGGCTGAAGAAGAGGTGGTCCTTTCCTGAACTGAACTCTGGCAGTTATCTTCCTGTCAAACCATGAGAGGAATGCCCCTGTTACCGCAACAAAGAGCAGTCCCGGGAAGATAAGAAAGTAGAAGAGATTTACTGCCATTATCTTATTGTTTTTCAGTTGTATAAATAAAATCTTTTATTAGTACGTTCTCGTTAAGCTTATAAATGTTTTCGGCTGGTGATTCGTCTGCTTCTACAAGTGAGGCTGTTCCTTCAGGACAAGCCTTAACAAATAATGATACCTCATCAATGTCAGCCAGATTGTAAAACAGGTCTTTGTTCCGGTGATGCCTGAAAAAATCTGTCATCATAGTCCCGAAGGGACAAATGGTAACACATGACTTACATGATATACAGAGATTTGTGTGACGTGTGATTATCCCTTCTGCATCTTTTTCGAGCGCATCAGCAGGACAGACCCCAATGCAGGGAGCATCCTCACATCTTCTGCATGTAAAACGAAATACGGCCAGCTCACGGATGGTCTTCAGTCCCTCCTTATTGTCTGAAGGATGGAAAAATCCTTCAGGGAGTTGCAAATCAGGGTTTTCAGCCATGACTGCCCTAAGTTTCATCATATCTATCAATAACCTCCTTGGCATAACTAAGCCCAGATTCCTGGTGTATCTTTTATCTCATCATAGGTAAAAACAGGGCCGTCTTTGCAGACGAAATACTCACCCATCATGCAATGCCCGCATTTGCCCAGGCCACATGACATATTCTTTTCCATCGAGAGAAATATCTGTTCATCTTTATATTTCATCTCCTTCAATTTCAGGGTTCCATACTTCATCATAACTGGCGGTCCGCAAACTACTGCGATAGAGTTTTCAATATTTATCCTGATATTATCGAGTAGGGTTGTTGCAACTCCAATATTCTCGTTCCATCCTTCTTCAGCTTTGTCAACCGTCCGGTATGCTTTGAATTTTTCCAGGCTGTTAAGTCTCGAAAACAGAGGTTTGTAAATACAATCGGTTGGTGTCTTGGAACCATAGCAAAGAATAACCTTGACCACTTTGTCCTGGATATGCTCCAAAGCAAACAGGAGTGATCTTATCGGTGCAAGACCGCAGCCACCTCCAAGAATTAAAACCTCTTTTCCATAAAACTTCTCAACAGGGTAGCCTCTGCCAAATGGGCCCCTTATTCCCATGAAGGCTCCCGGTCGGAGGTTGTGCATATACTCTGTCACATAACCTGTCTTCATAACGGTAACCTCAATCTTCTCGGCTACATGAGGAGATGAAGAGGGAGTGAAAGGAGCCTCCCCGATTCCGTCTACTGACAACTCAATAAACTGGCCTGTCTTAAATGAAAATTCCTCCTCCGGAACAAGTACAAATGTTTTAATAAGAGGCGATTCTTCAATTACCTCTGTGAGCTTTGACTTAATTGGTCTGTATATGTTCGCTGTACTACCCATGACAACAGTCAGGTTAATTCTATGAACAGCTCATTCTTGTTTATCTTACCTATACATGCCTCGATACATCTTCCACAGCCTGTGCAAGCCGGTGATTTGAATTTCTGAGGCTTCCAGACATATTTGCACATATATCTGTTCCTGAAACGGAGAGGCAGTTTAAACAATGGATCTTCACCACCGGCTACCCTTGCAAAACCCGGATACTGGCACGCATCTGTCTGCTTCACCTTCTCAAAGTTGGGTTTGTCAATAAGTATAAAGCATGTGCAGGTCGGGCAAATAGTTGTACAGGCTCCGCAGGAAACACAATCTGAAGAGTATTTCTTCCATATTTCAGAGCCTGCTTTTTGCACAATTT
>CAZGDJ010000361.1:0-3081 GCA_964524635.1 uncultured Rikenella sp.
CATCCTTTTCAAGAACACTGTACCTTGTGACCTGCTTCTCAAATAGCTCATAAATTGCGGTTCCTTCATCCTGCATATTCGGATTTGCGTATTCTCCGTTGATGTCGAAAATTATCTGACCTACCGGAAATTTTGGAGCACCCTCTTTTGTGAAGGGTTCCAATTTTTCCTGAATGTTTGGGAATTCATGAGAAAGCTTATAAGGCGCTTTCTCAGAAATCTGAACTGTAGCCTCAATTACCTTTTTTACAGTATTTGATTTTCCTGTTCTTGTCATCCCAAATAGGGCAGTTCTCTTTCCTAATAAATCTTTTGGGTTTATATAAACTGCTACATTTTCATTATTTGAATCCTGAAATCTTCTGCTTGAACTATATCTTACTTTCCCTAACTCAAATTCATTCTCATTTCCTGCAGGTACGTCTGAATCTCTCTGATTGGCGATATACATGAGAACATCGCTGGTAGCTTTGAAAACCTTGTAATTATGAGCCGAGTAGAAATTCTCTACATCAGCACCGAACTCAGTTTTGAAGTTCCCCTTTGCATCTTTTGCTCTGTAGAAGGTACCAAGTATTCTACATTCAAGGCCTGAGAAACTAAATTCATATCGGGTGAATTGATCTAACTGACTTTCTTTACCGGATGTTTTCAGGTTGTCTTTATAATACTCAATCATCGACCTGATTACATCATTGTCTGTTGGCAGTTTAGCAGGTCCCAGAGCTCTTAAAAGAAGCGCTTCTTCAACGTTTTCTTCATTATCATAGAAGGCAAGCAGGAATGTTCCTTGGGGTATACCTCCAACTTTGTTCTTCCAGAAATCTGAAATCAGAATATTTGTTTTGTCATAAGCCATACTGTATGGTCTGCCGATGAACAGGTCTTCAGATTTACCAAGTGAAAGAATGTCTACACTTGCCAGGGCTTTTATTTGTGATGCTATTGACATGGTAAGAATTATTTTGCTTTTATTTTGAATGGAATTTCTTCTGCCTCAAATCTTAGTATGGCCTGTTGGCCGTATTCTTCTTTAACTTCTATTGCTATCCAGTTTCGATCCATCAAATCGGCGACAAAACCTGTTGTATTCGAACCAGCAAATGGATCCAATATTATGTCACCTGGTTCAGTTAGGAAATCAATAAAGAATGATATTAAGCCGGGATTCATTCTTGCAGGATGTGGAGTAATACCATTCTTTCTGCATGTCCTTAAAAATGAATCATTTGAATTTGTGTTTGAGAAGCGGATAACATTCTCAGGTAATCGTTTTTCTCCTATAAGATCAATCTGATCAAGCTCTATCAGATTCGGCATAATGCTACCTCCGTGATTTATTAAAAAGGACTTTTCACTTATGGAGTGGTGAGAAGGTCTTCTTCCGGCATTATACTTTTTCTTCCTGAGCAATTCCTGCATGCTTTTACTGTATGGTCTAAGCACATTCCTATTATCTGCTTTGGGATTTGAGCCCTTCGACATCCACCAGACATGAGTATAACTATCAGTAAGACGGGATCTTTCAACTGTTACCCATTGGGCAGGAGAGGGTAGCCGCGAAGGATTGTAACATATTAGTTCCTGACATAAGTTCAAGCCCGCTCCAGGATGTTTTACAAATCCGATTAGCGATTCCAAATGTAATGTTGACTGTATGGGCAAACCAGGTTCCCAGGCATTTCCAATCTCAATTACAATAGAGCCATTGGGCGCTAATAGTTCAGAAAACAAAGGAGCCAGATTAATAAACCATTCCTTGTATTCTTCACCCTTATAGTTGCCGTACCGTTTCTTCTGATTTAGAGGGAACGGGGGCGAGGTGATTATCAGATTAACCTTTTCTCTATACTTCTTATTGAACTTCTTTTCAATAAGCTCTATTGAGTCACCCTGGTAAAATGATCCATTTTTCGTTTTATATAAAATATTCTTTCCCATTAGAATTCTAACGCTCTGCTTCCCAGTAATTAATTATTTTATCATCAACCTGTCTGTAATCAATGCCAATCGCCTTGAAGTGTTTTTTTGCGCAATCAATTTTTCGTTTCTCATTTTTGAACTGCAGGAGATTGGGGTCAATATTTCCTTTTGTTTCTCTTACTAATTCAAGCTTCAGCTTTTCGTTCTCATCCCATCTGATTATTCCCCAGTCGGGATTGTAATTTCCAATGATTCTGGGCATCCCGATTTTAAAACGATAAGGAAATTTGAAATAGCAGATTACCCTCTCATCATCCATGACCCTCTTTTCGATAAAGTTCTTTTCGATCTCCGAATCAATTTGTATCTGATCGTAAAGAGATGATTTTGAGCCTTCTATGAGTTCTTTCTGCGGGAATTTAATGGATTCCGGGAAAAGATCTTCCGATGAAAGACTTTCTTCCTCCTCCTTCTTTATGTTGTATTCGATTCTTTCCGCTATGTGGGAAGCAAGTAACCCTTTGATTGTTGAGATGAAAACGTTTGCAAAACCCTCGGGATTCTTGAAAATTGAAGATTTTGATCTTTCTGACATTCCTTTGAAAACCCTCAGGATTGTTGGACGGGTCAGGTTAGTCTCTTTTGCTGCACGGTCAATCAGGTTGAAGACAGGGAAGGTTGTTTGTGATTCATGAACATTAACAGGATTCACCTGCTGACCCTTTTCACTCGCTTCTTTAATTGTCTGGCCAAGAAGCAATTCTCCTTTATCTCCAAAAACAACTTTAGGATCTTCTCCTGCTGAAATGATCTCGACAATTTTATATCCCTTTAATCTCCTGTCATTGAGTATTTTAGACAGGTCTTTATCTTTTGAATACCATTTCTCACTCTTTTCAATGTTTCCATCGGTATCTGTTATTTCAACAAGTATTTTAGCCAATTTGGCCTGTACATCAATTAGCTTGATATAAATCTCAGTCAAAACGAATTTTCCCCTGGTAATAACAATCTGAGGTTCCGGAAATTGAGTTGCATTGAGTTTGTTTACACAAGCAATAATAAGTTCTTCAGTATCAACATTTATTTTATACTCTGTTTTCTGACAAAGCTGTTGCCAGAAATGATTGAAATCATCTGAATTGAAAAGCCTGTTAT
>CAZGDJ010000362.1:0-3051 GCA_964524635.1 uncultured Rikenella sp.
TGAAAGGAACACTGAGATCTGCTGATAATACTATAACCAATGATGATGCTACCCTTTCAATTGACCTTATCAAAGATGAGAGCATAAAGAAAGAATTCGTTGGCAGAGAAGCAGGTGAGAACATTTCTTTTGATATACGAGCTGCATTTCCAAATGACTATGAGATAGCAGGATTGACCCGCCGCCAGAAAGATGAGGTAAAAGATATTAATGGCCTCTTTACTATCACAATCAAAGAAGTGAGCCGCTTTGCTCCTGCAGAGAATAACAAGGCATTATGGGATAAAGTTTATGGTGAAGGTACTGTCAATACTGCGGAAGAATTTGAAGCTAAAGTGTCTGATGAAATAAAACAGTATTTCAACAGGGAGACTGACTATAAGCTCAGAAACGATGCACGTGAAACTGCGCTTGATAAGACACCCTTCAAACTTCCTGATGATTTTCTGAAAAGATGGCTGCTGAAGGTGAATGAAAAAACTACTGCTGAAGAGGTTGAAAAAGAATATGATCACTTCCGTGAAGACCTGCGATGGCAGCTTATAAAGAATAAACTGGCCAAAACAAATGATATTAAAATAACTGAGGAAGAGATACTTACTGAAGCCAAGGCATTTACAAAAGCTCAGTTTACTCAGTACGGGCTCTATTATGCCACCGATGAGCAGATTACCTCATTTGCAAAAGATATGCTGAAGAAAGAGGATGACGCACACCGTATTGCAGAAAAGGTCCTTGATACAAGAATCCTTGATATTGTTATTGAAACAATGAAAGTTGATGAAAAGAAAGTGACAATTGAGGAATTCAATAAGTTGTTTGAAAAGAAATAAAAGCTGAATATTTATTTTATATCTTTGACAATCAATAAGTCAATAAAATTTAAACTATGTCAGACCATAAAGATTTTCAAAAATATGCCCGTGACAGATTCGGAATAAGCAGTCTCGATCTTCATCGTTTTGGCACAATTTATAACAATAGCTATATATCGCCAACGATCATTGAAGAGCGCCAGTTGAACGTTGCATCAATGGACGTATTCTCTCGTCTTATGATGGACCGCATTATTTTTCTCGGTCTCCCGATAGATGACTATGTGGCTAACATTATTCAGGCACAGCTCCTTTATCTTGACTCTGCTGACCCCGGCAAAGATATACAGATCTATTTGAACACCCCGGGCGGTTCAGTAAGTGCCGGACTTGGAATATATGACACCATGCAGTATATTTCTGCAGATGTGGCAACAATATGTACCGGCATGGCTGCCTCAATGGGCGCAGTATTACTCACAGCCGGAACAAAAGGTAAACGATCTGCCTTAAAACATTCGCGCATCATGATCCATCAACCTATGGGTGGAGCCGAAGGTCAAGCGTCTGATATTGAGATAGTTGTGAAGGAAATTCTGAAGCTTAAACAAGAACTGTATGAGATCCTCGCACTCCATACCGGAAATCCGATTGAGAAAGTGGAAAAAGACTCGGACCGCGACCATTGGATGACATCATCCGAAGCTAAGGAGTATGGGATGATTGACGAAGTACTTGCAAAAACCAAGAAGTAAAGATACCTGATGGACAAGTGTTCATTTTGCGGACGTACCAAGAAAGAAGCTAATCTGCTTATTGCAGGTCTTGAAGGGCATATATGCGATCACTGCATTGAGCAGGCACACAGCATAATGACTGAAGAACTTGGCAACAAGTCAAATTTCAACATTGATGCCATTAACCTGCGTAAGCCTGAGGAGATTAAGAACTTCCTTGATCAGTATGTTATAGGACAGGAAAAAGCAAAAAAAATACTCGCGGTAGCCGTTTATAATCATTATAAAAGGCTAATGCAAAAGACTGATGTTGAGGATATTGAGATTGAGAAATCAAATATCATCCTTGTGGGTGAGACCGGAACAGGTAAAACACTCCTGGCACGGACAATAGCCCGTATGCTGCATGTCCCTTTTACAATTGTTGACGCTACAGTTCTTACGGAGGCAGGGTACGTGGGTGAAGATATTGAGAGTCTGCTGACAAGACTGCTTCAGAATGCTGACTATGATGTCAAGGCTGCCGAAAAAGGTATTGTATTCATTGATGAGCTTGATAAAATAGCGCGTAAGGGAGATAATCCGTCAATTACACGCGATGTGTCTGGTGAGGGTGTCCAGCAGGGTCTGCTTAAACTTCTTGAGGGATCAATAGTCAATGTGCCTCCGCAGGGCGGACGCAAGCATCCTGAACAAAAGATGATACCTGTTGACACAAAGAATATACTTTTTATCTGCGGCGGTGCCTTTGAAGGTATAGAAAAGAAAATTGCAAACCGGCTTAACACAACTGTGGTAGGTTACAATGCCAACCGCAGCCGTGATCGTTATGACAAGACCGATCTGCTGAAGTATATCGCACCACAGGATCTGAGGTCATACGGACTAATCCCCGAAATAATCGGACGCCTTCCGGTGCTGACACATCTCTCACCGCTGAACCGTGATGCTCTTCGGGCCATCCTTACTGAACCTAAGAACGCAATAACCAAACAATACATCAAGCTCTTTGCCATGGACGGCATTGAACTGACATTCACACCTGAATCTTTGGAGTATATTGTTGACAAGGCAGTAGAGTTTAAACTGGGAGCCAGAGGACTCAGAGCGATATGTGAAGCCATAATGATGGATGCCATGTTCGAACTGCCTTCACAGGATGTCAAAGAATTCAGCGTGACAACAGAATATGCAACACACAAGCTTGAACGGGTAGATATGAAAGTATTAAAAGCATCATAAAAAAACCCGGCCTCCAGCGCCGGGTTTTTTATTATTCAGCATTTTAATTCTGGAGACTCATTCTCGGATGCCATAACCCAAGAGTTATCTCCATTGAATCATCTCCCCTGTAAATAGTTGCCTTAGTGTCACAGGTCTCACCATCCCCAAAATCGAGAAAGAAAGGTTCAATACCAGCCGGATCAATTTTTATTGTCCCCCCTGTTAGAAACCTGCAAGTTGCCTGCCAGACCAAAGCATTAGTAATGGTATTGGTA
>CAZGDJ010000363.1:0-3028 GCA_964524635.1 uncultured Rikenella sp.
TTATCAGAGGGGGTATATTTTGCCATTATTCCGATGTCTGCAGCATTTACCGCTCCTGCTAAATCAATTGCCGCTCTTGAGATATACCTGTAATTCCAGAATTTGCTTTCATGTGAGATATGTTCACCTTCCATAAGACCCCCTCTGATTAAAACCTTGCCATTGTCATACTGGAGCCAGGCATTGCGAAGGTATCCGGCCATTAACGCTTTGCCTCCAACTGTTTGTGAAACAGCGTCAAACATCATACGTCCTGAAATTGTTTTTGAAAAGGAATAATCATACCCCAGGTACGAACGTGTTACTTCAAAAACGGATACATTTCCTCCGTTGGTGAATGTGTTGTGGTAATCGGCAAAGAAAAGGCCAAATAATTTACCTGAGGGTTTGAATTCTTCAGTCTGCTGTGCATTCACCTGTAACGGTACGGAAATTGCAGCTACCAGAGAGAGAATTAGAATTACATTTCTCATATTGTGAATCTAATGGTTTGACTGTACAAAAATCTGATATAATTGTTACATATATATTAAGCACAAGTTACAAAGTTGTTACAATCTTAAGTATTACATGAATCTGATTTGTCAGCACAAGATCTGAAATGTGTATAAATGCAAATCACTACCTTTACAAACCCGAGAAATATGAAAAGTATGCAAACAAGGTTTTTTACAGTTTTGAGCCTGGTTCTGTTATTCAGCTCTAATATACAGTCACAGAGTATATTAAATCTAAATTATGGATTGAAGTCACCGGCGACAGTTGAAATTGTACGGGTGGATTTTAATGCTGATGCCACAATAGTATGGCTTACTTTAATGAGTGATATAAATAATGCCTATTTCTGCATTGACAGGGAAACATATCTAAGAAAGCCTGATGGAGAAAAGGTCCGGATGAAAGACCTCAATGGTCTTCCCTTTTGTCCCTCAACTTATCGGTTCAAACGCCCGGGTGAGAAGAAAGCTTTTTCAATAGTATTTCCGGCAACAGGACTGCTTCCCTGGTTTTCATTGGTGGAGGAATGTGCCGGAGGGTGTATGGCCATATATGGTATTTTAACTGATAGTGAGCTTAATGAGAGCCTGACATCAGCATATTCCTTGTCTGATAATGGGGAGTCAATGGCTGCATACAGAATATTTGAAGATATTTTTAACAGTACTGACAGTCTGAACCTGGGGATTGAAGGTGCGGTGTTGTCGAATCTGATAATCCTTGACAGGAAAATGGGACGCATTGAAACAGCCCGCTCATGGTACGACAAGCTAATGACATCTCATGCTCCTGATCTGGGGCAATATCTTATGAACCTTAAACAGCAGGGCATTGATTATTAAAAAAGGGGCTTTATCTAAACCCCTTTTTAGTGTTTTTATGTGTTTCTAAAAATGAAAGTCAGCACCTAAAGCTACCACCCATGTATTTTTGTTGTATATCTCTGCAACAGGTATATCAGCATGCAACAGGTTTTCGTGAATATAAGCCTTGTGGCCTTGCTTGTATATTGTATATGAGCCACCAAGATTGAGGTCTATCATTTCATTGATTTTGTAGCCCACACCACCTCCAAAAGTATTTGTGTTAAGGCTGAAGGTTATGTCATTCTGGTAATCATCATTCACTCCTGTTATCGTGTTAAGCCATCCGACACTGGCGCGGAACTTTTCGTTTATATCATACTGTGTACCAAGGCCAAACTCAAGAAAGCCCCTTTTTATCAATTCATCATTTACATCAGTCTTTCCGTCATAGTCAACACCTTTATCAAAATAGTAATTGAAGCTTCCGCTTACAAGAAGCCCTGCAACCGGCTTTGCATCAACTCCCAGAGCAAGCATGGCAGGCATATCAGCGGTAGATTTCGAATCATCAATGAACATACCTTCAGCATCATTACCGTCTTTAACAGTGGTGGTCATCTCCAGCTTTGTTTTGAACTCGTATCTGAGAGCTACATTAAACATATCATTAGGAGTAAAATTGACTGATAAAACTGGTGCAAAACCTGATCCTTTCATAAAAACATCAGCGTTAACTGTGGTTGCATCATCGAGGTAACCTGCCTGATAATTAAGGGCTGTTGCCTGGTCAGGTACCAGAGCGGCTATCGTTCTGAAATAATCTCCGGGGGATTGTACTCCGCCATAGACTACCGGTGTATTTATTGTCACACTATCAATATACCCGCTGTATTTGTTTGTGGTATTTACATATCTGACACCCAGGGCGGCAGAGAACATGTCATTGATTTTATAAGAAAAATTAAACTGAAAACCAAGATAGGTTGAGGACCCCTTAAAGTAGATATCAGCATTATAGCCAGAAATATTCCTGAAATGAGGATCCGTGCCGGTATTCAGCAGAACACCTTCATCAATCTGCGTGAGCCCTGCTGCCAGCTGAGGTACCATATCAGCAACCTGCATCTCAAACGATGGCAGTCCTGCCTCATATGTTGCACCGCCGCCACCTCCTATCGGATTGAACCCCAGAGAGAAAACGAGCTTGCCGGTCTTATATGCAGCATAAACACCAGGGAAGAAGAGAGCGCTGACCTTCCCTTCATAATCGTTGGGAGTGGTGGTGAAATATGGATAAGAAGTGTTTACAGTTTTTTTCTGTCCGATGAACTGGTTATTGAGCGACAGATGAAAGCCGTCTTCAAGCTTTGTCAGGCCCGCAGGGTTGAAGTAAACTGCATCAATATCCGTTGAGGCATTGCGGCTCTGCAATCTCGTATAAAGAGCACTCTGGTTCGTATTCGTCACTAATCCACCGGCAAAAACCGATGAAGAGATCACTATCGCAGAAACTGTTGTAAGTAAACTTCTCATAGGTATCGATTTTAGTTACACATAATCATTGCAAACCGTTCACTGATCTCAGCCGTTGCTAAAATCATATAAAAGTATGAAAAGAATTGCAAAATTTGAATATAAAGGGGCAAATAGGCCACATTTAAAAGAAAAGAGGCTGTCTCAAAGTAAAAAGAGACAGCCTTTCTTTTTGCACGCTTCAGGAAAGT
>CAZGDJ010000364.1:0-3019 GCA_964524635.1 uncultured Rikenella sp.
CAAAAGCTCCTTTAAATACTTTGTTTCCACAGCTTACCCTTATGAAATAGATTCCGGGATTTAACTTTGCAACCTCAATCTGCGAAAAATCTCCCGAGACGACTTCTTTCATAACCATACAGCCTGTATTATCAAAAACACTTATATCAGAACTCTCACATCTGCTATCAGGAAGCCTTAAATTGATGATATCAGTTGCCGGATTGGGATATATTTCAGGACGGTAGTCATCATTTATATCTTCTGTTGCATTAAGTTCACCCCATATCTTTTCTACGAACTGAGGATCATCAATAAATGGATTTCGGTTGTTCTGGTATTCATATACCTCATTGTTCCTGTCTGTCTCTTTACTGCTCACCGGGTCATTGCTATGCCATGCCAGAAGCATAGCCAGAGCCCACTCTTTTGGTTGCGAGCCTGTGACCATATCACTCCCGGGCCATGTGGCATCTTCTCCGTAATACCGGGTTGCCATGTAAAAATATGAACGGGCAAAATCACCTTTATACTCGTCGATGGGCTCAAATACGGTGCCTGAATATCCCGGCCAGTTACAAGAACCAAGTTTACTGCCGTTTTTGGATGTCCATTCTGCTACGCCTACTTCGCCGAAAGGGTAATTTGACCTCTTCCCGTTTACATAGCCATCTGTGGGGTAGATATGAAATAAATCAGTAACCATTGGAGATGCATCATCAAACCAGCTTTTTGGAAATGAATGTTCTCTGTTGTAGCAGCTCCCTTCCCCTGAATAATTACCGCATTGATCGGTCCCATAAGTGTAAGTATAGTAAGGTGTGCCTCCCGGGATATCAGAGTACATATCCCAGATTGTCTCACCATCATCCTTCAGGTCTGTTGTTGAATAGCATGTCCATAGATCAGAATAACTCAGAACAGTATGATCATCAATGATGTCATGCAAAGCCTGCTGCAGAGCTTTGCCGGTAAGTCCCTCTGCGGAGCTGTAATAGCTGGCCGGTGGCTGAGAGACAGCAATGTTGCCGAGCAATAAAATAATAAATATGGTAAGTACTCTTTTTGACATCTGATAGTTTAATCTCTTGGCTTACTTATTTTCAGGCTCTGTATGATCTATGAATAATGATTAACGATTTTTGATTTAAGAAGTCGCTCATATTTCTTATATTAAACAATTATTTCTACTTCTCAGATCTCAGATCGGTGTTCCTTGTTCTAACATCATCCCCTCTTTTAAAGGTATCATAACCTTAGCCGTCAGTCTTCAGCCACCAGTACGTTATCTACCTCCCAGGTTGTTGTCTGGGTTGAAGACCCGGTATATACCCACGCGATATATACCGTATCCCCGGCATAAGCTGATAAGTCCACATTTCCCGAAGAGACAAATGGCCCGTATCCAGAACTGCTTAAAGGTGGCAGCGTAAATGCAAGCTCAGTCCACGTTGATGTCCATGGTGTTGCAGATTCGTCATAATCGCTTGATACAAATAATTCAATAGATGCTCCTTTATCCCAGCCATTTGCACTTTCAAACCTGATATAAGGGCTGACTGCGGTAGTCAGATCCAGTGCCGGAGTGATCATCCATGTTATTACGGATTCCTCACCAGATTCAAATGCTGTTGCCTGCACCCACCTGTTTGAGCTGGAAACATAATTCCCGTACCATGTCCGGGTCCCTGCCTGAGGGTATGTAAGCCAGCCTGTCAATGTATTCACATCAGCATTGTCAGCGATAGTATTAAAATTCTGAGAAAGGTAAACAACCGGCTCGCATCTTACACCTGTCATATCAAGCTCTGAAGGTTCACGAAGTAATATCTGGTGGCCATTATTGTAGACCGAGTAGATACCTTTAAGATAACCATTTCCGGTTGGTTTTGTCTCAGTAGCAAATGTAGCTCCCGACCTGGTGAAAACATCAATCTCCGAGTGGCAGTCAGTAAGCAACTGTGAGCCTGAGTATGTACCAGGGGCATCGAATTGGGCATTGGGGATACAGACATATCTGCCCTGATATTCACCGGTCAGCAACTCGGTGATGGTGAGGGTGTCAGGATCAATCGATGAGTTGAGACTTATTACTTCCATGTTTAATGCAATGCTTAAGGAACCGCTGTCTCCGAACTGAAGAAGACCACCATAATTCTCAAATATTACATCATCGCAGTAAATCTTTACCTCAGAATTCATGGCCATAGTGTTGTCACCATCAATGGCAAGGCAGATAGCAGCTGTACTGTCCTGTATGTAGGCGATCATGCCGGGAACATTCCCCAGTTCAGGGGTAAGTGTTATGACTCCCTGAATATAGATATTCGAATCTATATGGCTTATCCCGCTTTCATATATATCCCTCAGCTCGGCAATAGTAATATGTTCAATTACCGGTTCAGGTGGCGTCATAGGTTCCCTGTCACACGAAGCAAATGATAGTACAGATGCAATTATGATCAAGTATAAAGAATTTTTCATAGCTATTACTAAATGTTTTATTTCCCTGTAGTAACTGTAACATTGTCAATACAAACAGATGTGCTCATGGTGCTGCTTCCGGTATATCTGAATGCTATCACACCTGCTTCTCCCGGCTGAACAGGGAGGTTCACATTACCTGAATTTACAAAGGCATAGTTTGCATCGCTGCTTGTTGCAAGAGTTGCTGAGAGGGCAGACCATGTAGCTGTAAGAAGATTCGTTCCGTCATAGTCGGCAGAGAAAAGCACCTCCAGGGGCTTATCTGTGCCATGAGCCCAATAAGCCTGGGCAGACTGGAAGGTAAGGACTTTTTGTGTTGAGATAGTCACGGGCTTGGTTATCATCCATGTAACCATATTTGATAATCCCGAGTTATAGCCTGTTGCCTGCGCATATGTATTTCCCGAGAAGTATTTGCCTTGCCATGAACGGTCTCCCACCTGGGCAATATTCTGCCAGCCGGCTATGGAAATATTCTTATTATTTACAGAACTCTCGAAGTCTTCGCTTAACGTTTCAACTGGTTCAAAGCCGCAGCGCACACCTGTCATAT
>CAZGDJ010000365.1:0-3000 GCA_964524635.1 uncultured Rikenella sp.
ATAAATTTGAGTATATACATCCCGTGATGAAGGATCTGCTCAGTGAGACATTCGGGGTGATGGTATACCAGGAAGACGTGCTGAAGGTTTGTCATCACTTTGCAGGTCTTGACCTCTCTGATGCCGATACTCTGCGCCGTGCCATGAGCGGCAAGTACCGGTCAAAACAGGAAATGCAGAAAATCACGGAGCGTTTCTTCAGTAACTGCAGGCAGAAAGGATATCCCGAAGAAATAACAAAGGAGGTATGGCGGCAGATAGAGTCTTTTGCAGGCTACTCCTTTTCCAAGGCTCATTCGGCCTCTTACGCCGTCGAGAGCTTTCAGAGCCTCTGGCTGAAGTCTCACTACCCCCTTGAGTTTATGGTGGCTGTAATCAATAATTTCGGGGGTTTCTACCGTACATGGGTCTATGTGCATGAGGCAAAACGCCAGGGAGCCACTATTGAAGCACCATGCATCAACAGAAGTACCTTTAAAACAACTATTTATGAAGACCATATATACCTTGGCTTCATACATGTATCAGGACTGGAGAACACGCTGGCCAGGGGGATAGAATCAGAACGGGTTAATAATGGTGATTATCAAAGTCTTAGCGACTTCATATCACGTATTGGTCCGGGACTCGAGCAATGCATTCTCCTGGTGCGTGCCGGAGCATTCAGGTTCACAGGTAAGAGCAAGGCAATACTTTTGTGGGAGGCGCATATGTTAATCAACAAGGGAAAGAGTGAGAGCTCACGCACTCTTTTCAA
Source organism: uncultured Rikenella sp. (assembly GCA_964524635.1). Lineage (GTDB taxonomy): Bacteria > Bacteroidota > Bacteroidia > Bacteroidales > VadinHA17 > SR-FBR-E99. Next base: position 758 of record CAZGDJ010000365.1, read on the forward strand.
TCCTGAGCCAAAGAAGTTTGAGATGCCTGCCTTTGAGCAGACAAAGCTTGAAGATGCCTATGATGAGATAGAGTTGCTGGGCTTTCCGGTATCCCTTACATGGTTCGATATGCTGCAGACAAAGTACAGGGGCGAGATTACCGCCGCAGAGATGAAAGACATGGTGGGACGCAGGGTGAGAATGGTGGGACACCTTGTTACCGTTAAATATATCAAGACAGTCAAGAGGGAATGGATGAATTTCGGATGCTTCATTGACAGAAGCGGGGAGTTCTTTGACACCACTCATTTCCCACAATCACTTGTAAACTGGCCGTTTCGTGGAAGTGGCACATATCTCATTCAGGGTAAGATAGTTGATGAGTTTGGCTCAACCTCTGTTGAAGTTGAAAAGATGGCCCGTTTGCCTGTCAGACCTGATCCCAGATATTAGCTTCCAACACGCATGGCCCTTGTGATGCCTTTGACAGACTGGATCTTCTTGATAATACTGTAAAGCACATTGATATTTGGTACCAGAAGCTCTATACGACCTTCGAAAAGGCCATTATCCATCTTGTATGAGAAATTTTTCATAGACACTTTGTACTCAGTCAGAATTTCAGAGATTCTGGCCACAATACCGAGGTTTTCAACACCTGTAACCTTCACAGATGTCAGAAATCCGTGTGCTGTATCAAGTCTTGTCCAGCGGGCTCTCAGAACTCTGTAGGGAAAATTATTCAGCATGAACTCTGCGTTCGGACAAGTCATCCTGTGGATCTTGATGCCTTCAAGAACCGTCACAAAACCAAATATTTTATCGCCGAAGACCGGGTTGCAGCATTTGGAGAGTTTATAGTCAAGACCTTCAACTCTCTCATCTATTACAAGATAATCACCTGATGGCGTTGTAACCTCTCCCGGAATGATCGTTTCCGGTATCCTGGCAGAGGCTGAAGCTGAATTTTCTTCAGAGCGTAACAACACTTTCTTAGCCTGCAGGAGATCTATTTCACCTATGGCAATTTCGAAATAAAGATCCTGCGCGGTTTTGTGTCCGTACTCTTCGAGCAGTTTCATGACAGTGGCATCACCATAAGGTATCTTCCAGTTTTTAAGTCTTCTGGTCAGTATCTCCTTTCCTTCTGCTGCAAGCTTCACTTTCTCTTCATTCAGAGCCTGCTTTATCTTGGTCCGGGCTTTATTGGTTATGGCAAAAGCAAGCCAGTCGCGTTTTGGTGACTGGCTTCTGTTGGTGATTACTGATACATGGTCGCCGTTCTGGAGCTTATACTTAAGCTGTACATTACGTCCGTTGACCTTCCCTCCCACACATTTTGAACCTACTTCAGTATGTATATCAAAGGCGAAGTCGAGCAGTGTTGCGCCGACCGGAAGCTGCCTTACTTCACCCTTTGGGGTGAATACGAACACCTCATCAGCATAGAGGCCCGGTCTTATGGCGCCCAGAACGTCAGAGCCTTCCTTTTCTACTGTTCCCAGCACTTCACGCATTTGCGTCATCCATGCATCGAGGCCTCCCTCGCCTTTCACACCCTTATACCGGAAATGAGCAGCAAGACCCTTTTCTGCAATCTCATCCATACGCATTGTACGGATCTGCACTTCAACCCATTTCCCTGATGAGGTTACTACGGTGGTGTGAAGTGATTCATAACCATTTGATTTTGGTACTGAGATCCAGTCACGCATTCGACTGGGGTTAGGCTGATAAAGATCGGTAACCACGGAATAAGCCTGCCAGCATGAAGATTTCTCAAAGGCAGGTTCCGTGTCAATAATAATTCTTATGGCAAAGATGTCAAAGATCTCTTCAAATCCCACTCCCTGGCTCTTCATCTTCTGCCAGATAGAATGCACTGATTTGGTGCGACTTTTAAGCTCATACTTCATGTTAAGTGAATCAAGCTTTTCTCTCAGGGGTTCTGAAAATTCTTTGATAAGTTTGTTTCTTGAAGTGGCTGTCCTTCGAAGCTTTGATTCAATCTCCTTATATTCAGCAGGCTCCATAAGCTTCATTGCAATGTCTTCCATCTCGGATTTTATACTATAATAACCCAGACGGTGTGCAAGTGGAGCATAAAGGAAGTAAGTCTCGGACGCTAATGGAAGTCTCTCCTTCTCAGGTAATTTATCAAGACTGCGCATCATCAGCAGTCTCTCTGCGAGGGTGATAAGAATGACCCTGCCATCATCGGCCAGTGTCAGAAGCAGCTTGCGGAAGTTTTCAGCCTGACCTG
>CAZGDJ010000366.1:0-2989 GCA_964524635.1 uncultured Rikenella sp.
GAGGTGTTATGAACTCCTTCGCCAGGGGTGTCATTACAACCTTAACCTCTGCCCCTTCTTTAACAAGTAACCGGATGATAGTCGCAGCTTTATAAGCCGCTATACCTCCGGTAACGCCAAGCAGTATTTTCCTGCCCTTAAGCATAAGCTTTATTTTTTTATTTCTGTTTTTGCTCTCTCTCCGGATTGCGATAGTACACTTTACCATCTTCAAACTCGGCAAGAGCAATGAGTGTTGGCTTCGGGAGTCGCTCATAGAACTTAGAAATTTCAATCTGCTCCCTGTTTTCAAATACCTCCTCCAGGTTATCGTTAAATGAAGCAAACTCTTCAAGCTTGGAATTCAACTCCTGCTTCATCTCTACACTGATCTGATTAGCTCTGCGGGTGCAAATAATTACGCTCTCGTAAATATTTCCCGTTGAGCTGTCAAATTTATTCGGGTCTCTCGTGATAGTTGTAAAGGCGGCTGATGATTTTTTATAATCCATAGTCTTATTTAATGTCAGTTAATTACTTCTGTTGCTGATGTTTTAGATTTAAGAAACTTCGATGTCACATCGAATATCTTGTTTGTATCCTTCTTGTACTTGCTTTCAGGAAACTCTTCGATAAAGGAATAATAATCATCAAGGGCTGCCTGATATCTTTCAACCTGTTTTGAGGCGATGCTGTTTTCGGCATAAAGGAATAGTGCATCGAGCTTAAGATACATTAATTCCTCACGGTACTTGGTATCGGGATATTCCTTCAGAGAATTGGACAATGAAATTGTTGCAGCACGATACTCACCGAGATCATAATATAGTTTAGCACTCAGGTATGACTTCTCAACCAGTCTCTCCTGCAATTCCTTCAGCTTAGCCTTGCAATCATCTAACCTGGTACTTGCAGGATACCTTTTTATAAAAATGGTGAAACTTTCGATTGCTTTTTTCGTATTGGTCTGGTCCAGCTCCGCTCTTGGGCTTAACCTGTAATCACAGACAGCAGACATATAAAGGGCTTCTTCAGCATTATTGCTTGAAGGATAAAGACTTGCAAAATTCTGAAAATAACCGCTTGCAAGCTCATAAGACTGAAGCTTATAATTTGCCTGGGCATTTATCCAGTTCAGGTTTTCAGCTTCGTCAGTTGCAGTGTACCTCGGAAGAATTTGAGCAAGAAGCTCGGTAGTTTTTATATACTTTCCCTCATCATAATAGTCATATACTTTTTGCTTCTTGAGCTCGTAGTCATTGCTCTTAAGAATTGCATCATATTCACCGCATGACGTAACGGTAAGTATCAGCAAGGGAAGGATATATAGTTTTGTCCTCATACCAAAAATGTTGCGCAAAATTACTACTTTTTTTTAATCATTGACTCAAATCAATGCAAAAGTGCCTAATTAAAGCGTAAGAAGGGGTTAAAGAAGTGTTAATTATTATACTGACTCCTGCTATGACTTTTAAAATGATTTAAGAACAAGGAATGATGATTTCAGATTTCAGAAGATTTTTGTTTATCAAATACCTCAGATCTATTCAATGAAAATTACTTCTTAGTTCTTAAATCGTTATTCCTTGTTCCTAATTCATTTATGTTTTGAATCATTCAAATAACAATGACCGGATAAGTATAAATAGGTATAAATAGGTACGAAGCCTGAAATTTGATTTTATAAATTTGCGACCATCAATCAAAAAAATAACAGACGTGGATATTTTCGAAAAGATCAGAAAAAACCGTGGTGCACTGGGTCAATACCAGATGTTAGCTGACGGGTATTTTATGTTTCCAAAACTTGAAGGTGAGATAGGTCCCCGCATGAAATTCATGGGTAAAGAAGTCCTGAATTGGAGCCTTAACAATTATCTTGGACTGGCAAATGAGCCTGAAATCAGGAAAATTGATGCTGAAGCAACAGCTCAATATGGTCTTGCTGCTCCTATGGGGGCAAGGATGATGTCAGGTCAGACAACGATGCATGAGAAATTCGAAAAGATGGCAGCGGAATTTGTTGACAAAGAAGCTGCTTATCTGCTTAACTATGGCTACCAGGGTATGGTTTCAATCATCGATTGCCTTGCCGGACGCCATGATGTGATTGTGTATGACTCTGAATCTCATGCCTGTATTATGGATGGTCTGCGACTGGTTCTTGCCAAGAGATTTGTCTTTCCTCACAATGATATGGTTGGGTTTGAGAAACAACTTGAACATGCACAGAAAACAGCCTCTGAGACCGGCGGAGGTATTCTTGTCATAACCGAAGGCGTTTTCGGGATGGCCGGAGACCTCGGCGCTCTTGATAAAATTGTCACGTTCAAAAAGAAATATAACTTCCGCCTTCTTGTAGACGATGCTCATGGCATCGGAACTATGGGCAAGAACGGAAAAGGCACAGGCGAACATTTTGGAGTCCAGGATCAAATAGACGTATACTTTACAACATTTGCAAAAAGCTTTGCAGGTATCGGCGCATTTGTTGCCGGAGATAGAGACATTATCAGTTACCTCAGGTTCAACATGCGTTCACAGATTTATGCCAAGTCACTGCCTATGGCAATGACTGTAGGAGCAATCAAACGCCTTGAGATGATAAAAGAAAGACCTGAATTACGTGAGAAACTCTGGACTATCGCAAGAACCCTTCAAAAAGGATTCAAAGAAGCAGGTTTTGATATTGGCAAGACACAATCACCGGTGACACCTGTATTTCTGAAAGGCGGCATACCTCAGACAACACAGATGATAAAGGACCTCAGGAAGAATTATGGCATATTCTGCTCTATAGTCATTTATCCCGTAGTGCCCAAAGGAGTTATTATGCTTCGTATCATCCCAACAGCAGCACATTCTCTTGAAGATGTCAGATATACGATTGACAGCTTCAAGGAAATCAAGAAGAAGCTTGAAACCAATGCTTATCCTGATGAGATAGCAGACTTTACCAATTAGAAAGATCTTTGGTCTGCAGTCTGTCAATCAGCCTGCATGAAGACAA